>DASUIO010000245.1:0-2072 GCA_036279755.1 Polaromonas sp.
GCGCTTCGCTGAGGAACAGGCACAGCTTCTTGCCCCCCAGGCCCAGATGCTTGACCAGCGTGTCCACGCCCAGATGCCCTTTTTCGCGCATGGCGACCATGGCGCCTATGTAGGTGAGCCAGATGAAGCAGTAGCGGGACATTTCGTCGGAAATATCAATGCCTGAGTTGAAGCCGTAGCGCAGCACCACGTTGCCGAAAACCATGATGACCATGGCCACCATGCTCACGACGATCAGCAGCTCCAGCAGTTTGAAGAACCAGTGGATTGAATTTTGAATGCCTTTTTGCAAGTCGGTGACTCCTATAGTGGTGTTCAGGCTATTTTCAGCAGCGGCGCAGGCTGATTGAGACTGGGCAAACGACGATGCGAGGCCAGCACGTCTTCAATATCGTTGCGTGCGCCATCAATCAATTGCTGGATGGCTTTTTCGGCCCGGTCGGGGTTGTGCGCAATCACGGCGTCAAGCACTTCCCGGTGCAGCGGCAGCGAATTCAGAGGCCCGCCCTTGCGGCGTATGGAAATTTCGAAGCCGGTGCGCAGCAGTGCACCCAGCGCCTTGCTCATTTGAACCAGCATGCGATTGCCGCAGGCGCGCAGCAGCCCCTGGTGAAAATGCAAATCATGCGTGACATAGTCGCCGCCCTCTTCGACGGCGCGCTTCATGCCGGCATAGGCGGCCTCAACTTCGACGATATCCTGCGCAGTGGCGCGTTGGGCAGTCAGCCGCATGGCAGCAGGCTCAACCACGCGGCGCAAGTCCTGAAGGTCGCGCAGGAATTCAGGCGTCAGCCCCGCCTTGGACTGCCAGCCGATCACATCCGGATCGAACCAGTTCCACTGATCCTCGGACAACACCCGAGTGCCCACTTTGGGGCCGGTGGTGATCAGGCCTTTGGCAATCAATGACTTCACGGCCTCGCGAACCACCGTCCGGCTGACACCCAGCTCCGCACACAACACGGGCTCGGGCGGTAGGGACGCACCCACGGCATAGCGCCCCGCGACGATAGCCTCGCCGAGGTGGTCAACCGTGTTGCCGTGGACGTTTTTTATCATGGTTTCTACTAAGTGCCTGCTTCAATCATATGACGATAATACGTTTACCAATTAAGGATTTACCCTATGACTAACGCCAACAAGCCCAAAAAGAAACCCGAAGAACTGCGCAGCCAGCAATGGTTTGGCCGGCAGGACCGCGACGGCTTTGTCTACCGCAGCTGGGTCAAAGGGAAGGGCGTGCCAGATGACCAGTTTGATGGCCGCCCGGTCATTGGCATTTGCAACACCTTCAGCGAACTCACGCCCTGCAACTCGCATTTCCGCACGCTGGCCGAACAGGTCAAGATCGGTGTGTACGAGGCCGGTGGCTTTCCGATGGAGTTCCCGGTCATGTCGCTAGGCGAGACCCTGATGCGCCCCACTGCCATGCTGTACCGCAATCTGGCCAGCATGGATGTGGAGGAAAGCATTCGTGCCAACCCGCTCGACGGCGTCGTGCTGCTGATGGGCTGCGACAAGACGACGCCCTCGCTGCTGATGGGCGCCTCCAGCGTGAATCTGCCCACCATCGGCGTCTCGGGCGGCGCCATGCTCAACGGCAAATGGCGCGGCCAGGAACTGGGCTCGGGCACCGGGGTCTGGAGCATGAGCGAGCAGGTGCGCGCCGGCACGCTCAAGCTGGAAGAATTCATGGAGGCCGAGAGCTGCATGCACCGCAGCCACGGGCACTGCATGACCATGGGTACGGCATCCACCATGGCCAGCATGGTTGAAGCCCTGGGCATCGGCCTGCCGGGCAATGCGGCTTACCCGGCGGTGGACGGGCGGCGCAACGTTCTGGCGCGCAACGCGGGCCGGCGCATCGTCGACATGGTGCACGAGGATCAGACCATTTCCAAGGTACTCACGCGCGAAGCCTTCGAGAACGCGATTCGCACACTGGCGGCCATTGGCGGCTCGACCAACGCGGTGATCCACCTGATCGCTATTGCTGGCCGCCTGGGTGTGCCACTCAGTGTGGACGACTTCGACCGCCTGGCCAGCGAACTGCCCTGCCTGGTCAACCTGCA
>DASUIO010000246.1:0-4733 GCA_036279755.1 Polaromonas sp.
CGACACAGGAGAGGTGGCAGAGTGGTCGAATGTACCTGACTCGAAATCAGGCGAAGGGGCGACCCTTCCGAGGGTTCGAATCCCTCCCTCTCCGCCAAAAGATAACCCTAAGTGATTGATTCACTTGGGGTTTTTTCTTGTCTGTCTTTGACTACCCACGTTTTAAACCACGTCGCAAAAAAGTAGTCGTTCCGATCTCAGTTTTGACCTCTTAGAGGATGAAGCCCTAGTTTTCTCTAGCAGGGGCTGGTGGTCGAGCGAGGGTCACTTTCATAAGTGGCGGTACTTTTCCACGCCTATTATCAGAAACCCGCATCACATGCGGGTTTGCGACCTGTTTACGGTTCCCTGTAGGACATGTGGCGTGCCTTACTTTTCAGGGCCATGGACAGCCCAACAGGCTGCGGCAAACACGGCGTCAAGGTGTCGACCGAAGTGATTCCCATGAATCAGCACAGGATCTAAAGCTGTGCTTCGTAAGGACGCATATTTTTTGTCAGCATAGCCATGTTGGCCCTGAAACTGGGCTTTTGTCTTCCCGACAACTACGTATTCGCATTCTTTACTAAGGCTTGCAATGCCCTCTTGGATGCGTCTGTCTCGTTCGCTTATAGCTAATAGATTGTTGATAGCTTGTTTTGGCTGCAAGGTAATCTCCTTTGATTGACCGAACCTTAACCGATTACGCCAACAATCGAATTACTAAATCAGACACCCAAGCAACAAGAATCCCAACGCCAATAGCTCAGCAAGTTTTTTGCTCTGGTCTTTTCAGTACTGTGTTAACGCTCTCAAATCGCTGCGTAACTTGGGAAGCCCATCAGGCGCTTGCACCACTCAGGCGTGCAGTTACCAGATCATGCAGCACCGCCCCGACGATGTGGCGCACTGCTATGCCGGTTTTACGGCAGAGGATGAAGATCCAGGATCGGTCATCGCCCCTCTCCCAGTACGGTCATGCGAAGCCGCCATGGGCCCAATCCGGACGGTCGATGCCGCATCGCTGACGGTCCGCTTCGGTTGTGGCTAAAACGACAGTATCGTGCTATAAATTAAGTCCATTCGAATGGGCTGGAGATGATGTGCTCGCTCCGGCAGTCGTCCTAACGAAAAGGAGGTTGTCATGCGCAATTCGTTTATTTTCCCAATTCTCGGCGCCGCGTTGCTTGCCTGCTCGCAGATGAGCCTTGCAGAGGATGCCTCCGTCAAGATCACGTCCCCTGCGGACGGTGCCAAGCTTGATGCCATGGCTCAGAACAAGGTTGTCTATGAAGTCATACCCGGCCCCAACGGGGACCATACCCACCTCTACATGGATCGCAAGGAAGTGGCCATCCTGCGCCAACTCAAGGGCAGCCACACACTGGAAACCCTTTCGCCCGGCAGGCACGACATTTGCATCAAGGTCGTGAATAAGGGCCATACGCCCATCGGCGTGGAACAGTGTGTCAACGTGACGGTCAATTAGCCAGCATGGATCTGCAAAGCCTGAGCTATGCGGCCATCCAGATAGTCCACAATTTCGGCGCCGTTGCCGTTGTCGGCAGTGCCTTCCTTGCACTATGGCCGGGGCTGGTCGGGATGCGCAAACCGCTGGCATGGATAATGCTCGCGGGATGGGCCGCGCAAGCGGCCAGCGGCGGCGCCTTTGGCGGAGTCAGTTGGCTTTATTACGGACGCTTCCCGGATATCCATGGCATCGCGGTTGCCGCGCTGCTGATCAAGATGGCATGCGCCGCTGCGGGATTCATGCTTGCCGCCGCGTATATCCATGGTGGCATCGGCTGGAGCGAGCGGGCACAGCAAGCGTCTTGGCGCGCGCTCGCTTCGCTGGCCGCGACGGCGCTAACCGCCGCCGCGTTCCTGCGGTGGTTTTCCTGAGAAGTTTGCTGGCGCTGGTTGTCACTCCCGGGGATTTTTGCGGTGAGTGATGGCAGTGGAGCGGAGCTCCCGGGAATACTCGTGTCGGGTCAGCCGGACAGGCCAGCCACTTTGCGCCAAAAGGCTTCAGCGGCCGGCGGCGCCGTCGCCTGGCTGCGGAACAGGCGAATCTCGAGATCAATCCTCCATTCCGCACCCCCGGCCTCGACCAGACGCCCGGCCTTGAGCTCGTCCTCGATCAGGCTGATTGGCAACCACGCCACGCCGCGCCCGTCCAGCGCCATGGTCTTCAGCACTGAGGCCAGGTGGGCGGTGAACACCGGTTCGCCATGCACTTTCTCGAGTGCCCCGCTTCGCAACGCGCGGACGACGCGCCCTATGCCGGATTCCTTGCTGTAGGCGAGGATAGGCGCGCGCTTCTTTCCGCTCGACGACAGCCGGTGGTGCGGCCGGCCGGCATTGTCGGGAGCTGATACCGGCATCAAGGTCTCGCTGCCGACCTGCACGGAGCGATAGTTCGCCGGATCCAGCCGACCGGGCACCTGTTCGTGCCAATGGCATAGCAAGAACTGCACACGCCCCTGCAGCATCAGTGCCTCGCACTGCTGCATGACGTCTGAGATGAGCTGGATCGGCCCCACCGTCGCGCTGGATTCGAGGCTGCGCAGCCAGGCCGGCAAGAACGTGAACGACAGCGCATGCGTGGAAGCGAAGCGCAACGTCGCCGAGCTGGCATCGGAGACGGCACGCGCCTCGTCCGGCACGCGCGCGACGCGCGCGAGGATCTCTTGCGCCACTGATCGAAACCACTGTCCCGTTTCGGTCAGCGTGGCCGGATGCGTCGTGCGGTCGAGCAGCATGACACCCAGCCATTCCTCCAGCGCGCGGACGCGCCGGCTGAAGGCCGGCTGCGTCATGTTGCGTTCGCTGGCCGCGCGTGAAAAGTTGCCGGTTTCGGCAAGGACCAGGAAGTCGTCGAGCCAGGTCAGGTTCATGGGCGATGCTTTGCGGGCATGAAAGAAGAAAAAACCGGCATTGGACGCCGGGGGCAGAACTGCCGATGATAGACCCGTCAGAAACTACCAAACACACCGGCCGCATGAAGATCATCGATATCCGCGAAGTCACCAAACCCATCAAATCCGACATCCGCAACGCCTACATCGACTTCTCGAAGATGACGCTGAGCCTGGTTGCCGTGGTCACCGACGTCATCCGCGACGGCAAACCCGTGATTGGTTATGGTTTTAATTCCAATGGGCGCTATGGTCAGGGTGGGCTGATCCGCGAGCGCTTTGTGCCGCGCATCCTGGACGCCGCGCCCGGCAGCCTGCTGGACGAGAACCGGGACAACCTGGACCCGCACAAGGTGTGGGCGGCCATGATGAGCAATGAAAAGCCGGGTGGCCATGGCGAGCGTTCGGTGGCCGTAGGCACCATCGACATGGCCGTCTGGGATGCGGTCGCCAAGATTGAGGGCAAGCCGTTGTACCAGTTGCTGGCCGAACGCTACGGCAACGGCGAGGCCAATCGCCGGGTATTCGTCTACGCTGCGGGGGGCTACTACTGGCCGGGGCAGGGCATAGCGGGGCTGGAGCGCGAGATGCGCAGCTACCTGGACCGTGGCTACTCGGTGGTCAAGCAAAAGATTGGCGGCGCATCGCTGAGCGAAGATTGCAAACGCATCGAAGCCGTTTTGCGGCTGCTCGGCCCCGGCCAGAAGCTGGCCGTGGATGCCAATGGCCGCTTCGATCTCAAGACGGCCATCGAATATGCCAAGGCGCTCTCCCGATACGACCTCTTCTGGTACGAGGAAGCGGGCGACCCGCTGGACTACGCCTTGCAGGCCGAACTGGCGTCGCATTACACCGGCCCGATGGCAACCGGCGAAAACCTGTTCTCCATGCAGGATGCGCGCAACCTGATCCGCTATGGGGGCATGCGCCCGGACCGCGACTGGCTGCAGTTCGATTGCGCCCTCAGCTACGGCCTCGTCGAATACCTGCGGACGCTCGACATGCTCAAGGACAACGGCTGGTCGCCTGCACGCTGCGTACCGCACGGCGGCCACCAGATGTCGCTGGCGATCGCCGCCGGCCTCGGCCTCGGCGGCAACGAATCCTATCCAGACCTGTTTCAGCCCTACGGCGGCTTTCCCGATGGCGTGAAGGTCGAAAACAGCTACGTCACCTTGCCTGAATTGCCGGGCATCGGCTTTGAGGGCAAGGCCGATCTGTACGCGGTCATGAAGGAGCTGGCGAGCTGACAGTTGGCCCTGCATGAACCTGGGTTGACGCGGACTTTTGCGTTGGACGAACGAACGGTAAACTGCACCGATGAGTTCCGCAGTCTTGCCTTTACCCAACGACAGCCGGCGTGTTGTGACGGACAGCGTTGCGCGCGATGACTGGGTGGAGGCGCAACTGACGCGCAGCTTCATGCGCAACGCCCTGCCTACGCACTATGCGGCCTTCATCATGATCACCGTGATGGTGGCAATGCTGTACCGGCATGTGGAGCCGACGGGTCTTTGGCTGTGGGCCGTGGCGGTCGTCGCCGTCACGCTGATGCGCACCCTCGTCATCAGGCTTTACCAACGCACACGGGTCGGGGTCAGCGGCCCGGCGTTATGCGCTTTCATGGCGCGCTATGCCTGGTTATGGCCGCTGAGCGCCATGATCTGGGGCTCTTCAATGTTCGTGTTTTTTCTGAAAGCGCCGATTTACGAGCAGTTTGTCTGTCTGCTTATCCTGGTCGGCATGGGTAGTTTTTCCATCGGTGCTTTCTCTGCTCACTTGCGCTGCTTTTCAGGCTATGTCAATGGATTGGGTCTGTCCATGATGGCTGCGCTG
>DASUIO010000247.1:0-3915 GCA_036279755.1 Polaromonas sp.
GGAGCTTCTCTTCGATATCGGCCCAAGCGGCCTCTTGTGCTTCCGGATCGAGGTTGCCCAGAATCTGCATGATCGGTGAGGCCGAAGTGCGTACAAAGGCCAGGTAATCCTTGGCCGACGGCAGCCGAAACGGCGCGGGAATTCGGCTTGTGCTCACGTCGATAAATCCCGCTTTGCGATACAGTTCTTCAAGCAGTCCCGGCTTTCCCAGACTCAATAAGCCGCCCGGCTGAAACGGATCGCGTAGTGGCTGGCCCGCATGCTGGAGTGCCGTTGACATCAGAATGCCGATGCACGGGTTGAATTGCGGCTCGGAAAATACCAGTACGGTGACATGAGCGCCCGGTTTCACGGCGCGCTGAGCCTGCCGCAGCGCCCACAACGGGTCAGGGCAGAACATCAGGCCGAGCCGACACACGGCGGCATCGAAGCTGGCATCGTCAACGTTCAGCTCTTCGGCATCGCAAACCCGGGTTTCAACCTGGGCCAGCCCGGCACGCTGCGCATGGTCTTTCGCGAACTGCAAGATTCCTTCGGAAATGTCGGTGGCCAGCACATGGCCGCCGGGTCCAACCCGCCTGGCGATGTCGAGCGTCTGGTCACCCGCGCCGGCGGCAATGTCGAGCACCCGCATGCCCACGGTGATGTGCGCCGCATCCAGCATGGCCGCCGTTGCCTCGGCGAGCCAGGCATGAATGTTTGGGGTTTGATGGTTCCACCCACTGGCCGACTTCTCCCACGCCAGCCGGGTGGCCGCTTTGAGCTGTTCGGGGCTGAATCTGGTCATGAAACCTCCGTAGGGAAAATGGCGAGCCTGCCAGTCTGATGCCAAACAAAGGGCAATGCAAGCGCTGCGCCTGTCGTTATCCGGAGGAGGATAATTTGGATGGGATGACCGTCTGCTCCGGGCTTATTTCAGTTGCTGGATTCCATTGCATTTTTGCGAGTTGCAGTCCTATTTTTACAAAGCGATCGCTTGCTAAAAATATCGTCTTTTGCTATGGTCTGTCCCTATGGACCAAGCTGTTGCGCGTACCCGTTCTGACCCCCATCCGCCCGTTGTCGCCGCAAAGCGGCCGCGTGGTCGTCCCCGCAAAACGGCTGACGAGCGTGACGACGGCAATCGGCGGGTTGAGCTGGTCAACGCCGCCGCCAAATTGTTCCGGCAGAAGGGTTTTGACGCCACCAGCACGCGCGATATTGCTGCCGCCGTCGGCATGCACAGCGGCTCGCCTTTCTATCACTTCAAGAGCAAGGGGGCGCTGCTCTACGCCGTGATGGACCAAGGCATGCGCTCGGCCATCGCCCGGCAGAGCGCAGCGCTGCAGGCCGCCGCAGTATCCGCACCTTCCGCGTTCCCTGCAGCGGCCCTGCTGCGCGTGTTGATCCGCAATCATTTCGATGTGCTGCTGGGCCCCGGCAGTGACTTCATTCCCGTGATGCTGTACGAGTCGCGTTCCCTCACGGCCAGGCAGCGTGCATTGCTGGCCAGGTTGCAAGGCGACTACGAAGCGCTCTGGGCGCCCGTGCTCAATGCCTTGAGCCAGGCCGGCCAGATCAAAGGCCCGGTCAAACTGGCGCGCCTGCTGATCTTTGGTGCGCTCAATTGGTCGGTGCAATGGTTTGACGCCAGGAAGGACGCCTCCCTGGACGATCTGGCCGATGCGGCCATGGCGCTGTTTGTGCAGCCGCCGTCACCGGTACGACAATCACAAGCATGACCCAAGCTTTGAACCCCCACCCAAAAACACCCCCAACCCCTGAATTTGAAGAAGAGTTTGTCGCTGGCCTGACAAGCATTTTTGAAGAAAAGATAGTTTTCAACCAGCTACTGGGCCTGAAGATCACCTCGCTCAAGGCCGATCGGGTCACTGCGCGCATCAACATGCGTCACGAACTCATAGGCCACTATGCCTACAACCGCATTCACGGCGGCGTTATCAGTGCCGGACTGGACGCCATGGGCGGGCTGGCGGTGATGGCGGCCATTGGCGCGCGCCACATGGATGAAGCGCCCTTGCAGCGGCTGCAGCGCTTTGCCAAGCTCGGCACGATTGATCTGCGGGTCGACTATTTGCGCCCGGGCATCAGCGAGTACTTTGAACTGCGGGCCGAAGTGTTGCGATTGGGCTCGCGGGTGGCGAGCACTCGCATGGAGTTTCGGGGCGCGGACGGCAAGCTGTTTTCCACGGCAGCCGCCGCTTACATCGTTTCGTAGTTTTTACCCCATGGAATGGCGACCGGTTGTTGTGAGGCGCTCTGGTCCTTGCGGAAAACTACGCACTCCCGGCTTCACCCAGCGCTTGCAGAAACGACTTGCGCCACCAGTGCACGTCCTGCTCACGGATATTTTTGAGCAGCTTCTGGTGTCTTGCCTGCCGCTCTTCGAGCGGCATCTGCAGCGCCCGCTGAATGGTGTCTGCGGTGCCATCGGTGTCGTAGGGATTGACCAGCAAGGCTTCCTTCAGCTGCTCCGCGGCCCCGGCAAAGCGCGACAGCACCAGCACCCCTGGATCGGCCGGGTCCTGCGCAGCAATGAATTCCTTGGCGACCAGGTTCATGCCGTCGCGCAAGGGTGTGACCAGTGCCACCCGCACCGCACGGTAGAGCCCCGGCAGGCGTTTGCGCGCCACGTTGCGGTGGATAAAGCGGATAGGCATCCAGTCAAGCTCACCAAAGTTGCCGTTGATGGCGCCGCACAGGCTCTCCAGTTCTTGCAGCAAATCGGTGTAAGTGTCCATGTCTTCACGGCTGGGTGAGGCAATCTGGATCAGCGTGGCGCTGCCAAGGTTTTCCGGGTATTTTTCAAGCAGGGCCTTAAACGCGCGCAAGCGTTGCGGCAGGCCTTTTGAATAGTCCAGACGTTCCACGCCCAGCAGTAACTGGCGGCGCGAGTATTCCTCTTTCATGCGTTCGTGCATGTCGAGCGCGTCTTTGGCATGCGTGAGTGCAGCGAATTCGTCCACGTCGATGCCAATCGGGAAAGCGCCCGCCTGCACCGTGCGGTTGAAGGCCCGAAAGCGGTGTCCGCCCAAGTCTTCGGCGGCGGCCTCGGCCTGCGCGTAGTGCGAGAAATGCAGCAGATCGGCCTCGGTCTGAAAGCCCACCAGGTCATAGGCAAAGAACGCGCGCATCAGCCATTCATGCTGGGGAATGGCCGCCAGCATCAGTTGAGGCGGCAGGGGAATGTGCAGGAAAAATCCGATGCGATGGGTGGAGCCCATGGCGCGCAATTCGGCCGCCAGCGGAATCAGGTGGTAGTCGTGCACCCAGATAATGTCGTTGGGCCTGAGCAGTGTCATCAACTTGCGCGCAAACAGCTGGTTGACGCGGCGGTAGGCACCGATGTAGCCCGCATCAAAGCGCGCCAGGTCCAGCCGGTAGTGAAACACCGGCCAGAGCACGCCGTTGCTGTAACCCAGGTAGTAACCGGCATGGTCTTCCGCCGATAAATCCACCGTGGCGAGCGTGACGTTGCCGGCTTGTTGCACATGCAGCTCGCCTTCGCCGGGTTCGTCGCCTTCAAGCACGGTGCCGCTCCAGCCGAACCAGAGTCCGCCCGCAGCATTGAGGGCATCGCCCAGCGCCACGGCCAGACCGCCCGCGGCGGCATTGCGCGGGTCGGCCACGCGGTTGGAAACAACGACGAGTCGGCTCATGCTGTGCCCCTCATGGATGATCTTTCATACCTGGGATTCCCACGGCGCGGACAGGCGCATCGCCGCGTTGATGATGCCCACCATGGAATAGGTTTGCGGGAAGTTGCCCCACATCTCGCCGGTGACCGGGTGGGTGTCTTCCGACAGCAGGCCGAGGTGGTTGCGCGCGCCCAGCATGGCTTCAAAAATTTCGCGGGCTTGGGCTTTGCGGCCAATGCGCGCCAGCGCGTCGATGCGCCAGAAGGTGCAGATATTG
>DASUIO010000248.1:0-6323 GCA_036279755.1 Polaromonas sp.
GAAGTACGGGTCGTATACACTGAAAATTCGGAATGAAATTGGACTCTCGTTCGTTGAGTTAATAAAGGAACACCATGCTTCCCGGAATCAAACAATTCGATTTGACCGACCGCACCGCGATAGTGGTCGGTGGTTCGAAAGGACTGGGCGAAGCGATGGCGGAAGGTCTTGCTTCCGCCGGAGCAAACATCGTGATCGCCAGTCGGAATGCCGCCGAGGCAAGTTCGGTTGCCGAGCGGATCGCCTCCGAGTACGGACGAAAGGCAATCGGCCTGAAGGCGGACGTCGCTCACAAGGAGGAAGTCGACGCGATGGTCGAGACGACGATTCAAACCTTCGGCAAGATCGACATTCTGGTCAACAGTGCTGGGATCAACATTCGAGGACCGATCGACGAATTGAGCTACGAGGAGTTTCAGCAGGTTCAGAAGATCAATGTTGACGGAACGTGGCTGTGCTGTCGGGCGGTGGTTCCTCACATGAAACGAGCCGGTAAGGGAAACATCATCAATCTCGCCAGTACGCTCGGACTGGTCGGACTGGCAAACCGCACACCTTACGCGACCAGTAAAGGGGCCGTCGTTCAGATGACGCGAGCCTTGGGGCTGGAACTCGCACAATTCGGTATCAACGTCAACGCGATCTGCCCCGGTCCGTTCCTGACTCCGATGAATATCCCCATTGCAGACACCGAAGAAGTCAAAAAATTCATCATCGGTGCGGTGGCACTGGAACGCTGGGGAAGGCTCGAAGAAATTCAGGGAGCCGCGATTTTCCTGGCGGGAGATGCCGCCAGCTACATGGTCGGCTCGATGGTCACCGTCGATGCAGGCTGGACGGCACGATAACTCAGGGCAAAAATATGTCGCGATCCGGACCAGATCAGGTGTGATTGAATGATCACCCGACCGTCGCGTCCTGGCGGTCGATCTTCTCTCTGCCTGTTGGTGCTGCTGCCATCTTGACCCAGGCTGCTGACTTTGACTGACCGATGCTCGACCTCCGGAACCCCGCAGTAGGCAACCGTTAGCAGCGCGTGAGGCTATCCAATCCCTGCGATATGGCTGAGCGTGATGCCGAAACACACTGCAACTTCATTCCGGTGGCCATTACTTACGTCGTCGGATGATGTCGATCGGGATTCCCCAAATACCGATCCCTCTTGACTGGGCGATTCTCTCCATCGCGAGGTATTCAAAAGGCGCATCAGGCAGCGCAACTGCCCATCCTCTCTGGAGCATCCATTCGCTCAGGTCTTCGTTTCCAGCGCTGCAGCTGGCCGTGATGCTGCCGTCAGGATTCGTCATCCTGGGTATGCAGTGAACGAAATCGCCCGAGATTTTGAAATCCAGTGCCAATGACGCCCTGGTTCCGCATGGCACAGGCCGTATGAAGGTATAGCAGGCTTGGTCGGTCGGGGGAATGTAAATACCGTAGAGGTGAATGAGTTCACCGGCGACCTTCAGTGAGCCATCTTCCTGCACGAAAGCGAAGCTGGAAAGCTCTGGGTCCGCCACGGCCCACTGCACAGTTGCCATTCCGGCAAATGCCGCGAACATGAAACTGAGCATAGGTTTGCCAGTCCTCACTTTGAGCCTCGCTCTGCAGGTGTGAATATGCTGCCAAAAAGCAATATTACGCCTGTATTCAGGGCTCAGGTGGCCACCATGAGGCCACGCCGGAACCCGACAAAAGAAAAGCCGCAAGCGCTGGGCGCCGGACTGGCTTGAGTTATCGTGACTTGACTTCGCGAGAAGTCCCGGCAAAAGGCTATCCGTTATCCGTTAGAGTGGAGCCTTCTCTTTCTGACGGCTGCGCAACACCAGCAGTGATCCCGTCGCAGCCCGATAACATTTGGCAAAGGCACAAACCACATGACCACCCTGATCTACACCCATTCCGCATGTTTTGACCACCGTCCGGGCCCGCACCATCCCGAGTCGCCGGAGCGCCTGCAGGCGGTGCTCCAGGCCCTGAAGGCGCCTGAGTTCACCGATTTGCAATGGCGCGATGCCCCCATGGGCACGTTCGAGCAGGTTCTCCTGGTCCACACACCGGACTACGTCGAAAACGTCAAGTCGCTGTCTCCGGCAGATGGCTTTCGTGCGCTTGACGGCGGGGACACCATCATGTCGCCGGGCACGCTGGAAGCCGTGATGCGCTGCGTCGGCGCTGCCTGCGCCGGCGTGGACGCCGTGCTTGCCAACGAGGCCGACAATGTCTTTTGCGCGACCCGCCCCTGCGGACACCACGCCGAGGCCGACCGCGCGATGGGTTTTTGCGTCTTCAATCAGGCCGCGATCGCAGCCCTGCATGCACGCCAACAGCACGGCGTCAAGCGTGTGGCCGTCGTCGATTTCGACGTGCATCACGGCAATGGCACGCAGCACGCCTTCTTCGATGACCCGGACCTGTTCTATGGCTCGTGCCATCAATCGCCGTTCTATCCGGGGACCGGTGAGCAGCAAGAGTCCGGCGTCGCCAACAACATCGTCAACATTCCACTGCCGCAGGGTAGCGGCTCGGCGATATTCCGGGCCCGCATGGCGGACGAAATGCTGCCCGCACTGCGCCGGTTTTCGCCCGACCTGCTGATCATCTCGGCCGGGTTCGATGCCCACCACCTGGATCCGCTCGGCGGACTGCGCTTCACCGATGACGACTACCACTGGATCACCCGGGAACTGATGAAGGTGGCCGAAGAGACCGCCGACCGCCGCGTGGTCTCGATCCTCGAAGGTGGCTACAGCCTGGAAGCCCTGGCCAGCGGAACGGCAGCACATGTCCGCGCGCTGATGGGCAGATAAACCGTCCGCCTCAACGGGGGCCCGACACCGCGGCCAGGAACCTGGTTTGGCTTGGCGCGGAGCCGGGGCATTGAAGGGCAGGCTGAGCTGATCAGGTTTGCTGTCCAGCATGCGCGCTTCGAGGGTGGCGCGCGCTAGCAGCCTGCTGCAATACGGCCTGTGCACGCGCAGACAATAGTCGATGTCAACGACCGCAGAAACTTCATCCCGGGGTTCTTGAGCCATCGTAGCGATTTCATCTCAGTGATCCATTGCTGAAACGGCTAACGCTTATCTTGAGCCGCCCGGTCGGCAGGTCTGCTCAGCCGCCGTCCCGTCCCTGACCATCGGTAAAAGCCCTGCTTGGCCAGTTCCACAACGAAGAGATAGACAAGCACCATGGCTCCGAGGATGAAATAGAACTTGGCCGGAGGTGGCACAAATCCGAAATACGTCCCTATCGGCGTAAATGGCAATAGCACCGCGATGCACACGACTGCAAGTGAGGTAACCGTCAGCAAAGGATGAGCGTGGCTTTTAAGCGGATTGCCACGGGTGCGGATGATGAAGATCACGAGCACCTGGGTGCACAGCGATTCGACGAACCAACCGGTCTGAAACAGCTTCTCGTCGGCCTGCAGCACAACCAGCATGACGTAGAAGGTCAGGAAGTCGAACAGCGAACTGATCAGCCCGATCACGAGCATGAAATTGCGAATGAAATTCAGGTCCAGCGCGCGTGGACGGTGAATTTCCTCGGCATCCACCTTGTCCAGCGGGATCGTCACTTCCGAGATGTCATAAAGAATGTTGTTGAGCAGGATCTGCGTCGGCAACATGGGCAGGAAAGGTAGAAACAGCGCAGCGCCGGCCATGCTGAACATGTTCCCGAAGTTGGAACTGGTGCCCATCATGATGTATTTCATGATGTTGCCAAAGGTGCGACGCCCTTCCAGAACGCCCGCATGAAGCACATGCAGGTCATGTTTCAGGAGGATCATGTCGGCCGCCTCCTTCGCCACGTCCACGGCCGAGTCCACCGACAGACCGACATCCGCCGAATGCAGGGACGGTGCATCGTTGATGCCATCGCCCAGGTAACCGACCACATGGCCGCGGGCCTTGAGTGCCAGGATCACCCTGTTCTTCTGCGCCGGATTGACTCTGCAAAACAGGTTCACCGTTTCTACCCGGGCTCGCAGGGCGCTATCACCCATCTGCGCGATCTCCTTGCCAGTCAGAAGCCCGGTGACTGGAATCTTCAATTCGGCGCAGACATGACGGGTGACCAAGTCGCTGTCGCCAGTAACAATCTTGATCGCGATGCCGACCTTTCTGAGCGCGTCAAGTGCTGAGGCAGCGCTCTCCTTCGGCGGATCGAGGAAGGCGGCAAACCCGGCGAGTACCAACTCCGTTTCGTCGTCCACAACGGCATGAGGATGGTCCAGCGGAACCTCGCGCCAGGCGATGCCCAGCACACGCAAACCATCTTCCTCCAGCGCGTGGTACTGGGCGTGAATCGCTGCCAGGGCCGCCTCATCCATGGGTCGGTGGAGGCCGGCGCCGTCTGCTTCATACTGGGTGCACAGCCCCACGATCTCGTCGGGAGCACCTTTCACCACCAGCCAGCGTGTCTCGCCGTTATCCATCAGCACGGAGACCCGGCGACGCTCGAAATCGAAGGGAACCTCGTCGATTTTTTTCCAGACACCGGTCTCGATGTGCTGGTGAGCAAGAATGGCTTCGTCGAGGGGACTTCTCAGGCCCGTCTCGAAAAAGCTGTTGAAATAGGCGAGTTCAAGTACCCGCTCGCTGGGCCGACCTTGTGCATCCACATGTCTTTCCAGGCGAATTTTTGCCTCAGTCAGGGTACCGGTCTTGTCGGTGCAGAGGACATCCATGGAGCCCAGATCCTGGATGGAGGAGAGTCGCTTGACGATCATGTGCCTCTTGGCCATGCGCAGAGCCCCCCGCGACAGCGTGACCGATACCACCATCGGCAGCAGTTCCGGTGTCAGCCCCACGGCGAGCGCCACGGCGAACAGGAAGGATTCCAGCCATGGCTTGTGGGACAAGGTATTCACGAGCAGAACGAACAGCACCATCAAGACCGTCACCCGCATGATCAGCATGCCGAAGCGACGGGTGCCGATTTCGAACGAGGTCGGTTCCGACGGGCGGGAAATGCTGTCGGCGATTTCTCCGATGGCGGTATCGGCCCCGGTCTTGACCACCAGAACCCGGGCACTGCCGCTAATGACCGATGTGCCCATGAACACGGCGTTGGTCGCCTCCGCAAGATCAGTGGCGGAATCAGGTGGCGTGTCCGGCCGCTTTTCCACTGGATAGGATTCGCCGGTCAGCAGCGCCTGCTTAACGAAGAAATCATCCGCTTCAAGCACTATGGCGTCCGCCGGAACCAGATCACCTGCCGCGAGCAGAACGACATCACCGGGCACCACCTTGGTAGCCGCGACTTCCACTGGCTTGCCATCACGCATCACGATGGCCCGAACGGAAACCGATTGGCGCAACTTTTCCGCAGCCGCGTTAGCTCGATACTCCTGGACAAAGTCCAGCGTGACGCTCAGGAGAACCATGCAGGTGATGATGAGGAAGTTGGTTACCTCACCGGTAAATGCCGAAACGGCGCTGGCGACGAGGAGGATAAGGACCAGCGGATTCTTGAAGCGGATGAGGTACTGCAGCAGCAGTGACTTTTCCGGCCTCACGCGAAACCGGTTGGGGCCGAATCTGGCAAGCCGTGCTTTGGCCTCTGCACCTGACAAGCCCGTGGCCACACTGGCAGGGCCAGCCGTCCTCGCCGACAGCGGTTCAAGCCACCAAGATTGGCGCTTTGAATCCGTTGGCATTTCAGTATCCACGATCAGTCCGGCGCGGCGTAGCGGTAGTAGAGGGCATTCAGGTATCGCGCAACGTCCGCAATGTCTTCATCGCTCCATTGAAGCCCTGAAACTCCCTGCCATCGGTCTATTTCTGACTGCAGACTTTTCCAGTCGGTGACGAGTTCCTTGCCCCGCCAATGAATCTTGTCGCTGTGGCAGGCAATGCAATGCGTTGAGTACAACAACTCACCGCGTGTAGCGTCGCCCATTGGCTGTGCGTCAGCATGAGCGAGACTTCCGAACGAGACAAACAGGACGGCGAGCATCCATCTTCGAAGCATGTCCTTCCCCGTAAGCGTTGCGACCCGATCCAGTATATGCCTCGACGCAGGCCTGGTCCTTGAAGCCTGTTTCCTAAAGAAGGCCTGACCGCGGCGTCTGTCCGCGAACGACTTTTTTGGCCGACTGCATCCAGTCCAAACCCTTTTACCTCGTCGGAACCTACCTGAGGTCGGAAGCTGTCAAGGTAGATGTCGCCAAAAGGGGGTCGATCAAGCTGCTTTCCGGATGGTTTGCCAAGGCAGAACTCAAGCGGTGGCAAGACTGTGCTGCCCGGCATCAGCAAGCGCGGAGATATCAGTGTGTGTGGCGATGATGGATGTCCGGGAAGTGCGGGTGCTTGTGGGTCAGG
>DASUIO010000249.1:0-10109 GCA_036279755.1 Polaromonas sp.
CGAGCTGTCCGAAGACATCCGTCGCCAGATCCCCCAGCTGGCCATCACCGGCGCCGTCTACTCGGAAAACCCGGGGCAGCGGCTGCTGTTGGTCAACAAACAGGTTCTAACGCAGGGCAGCCTGGCCGCGCCCGAAGTGAATCTGGAGGAAATCCGGGCGCAGAGTTCGGTGTTCAGTTTTCGGGGAACGCGGTTTCGGGTAGCGCATTAGCCCTCATCCTTTAAACCGACGTTTTGATGAAGGGGGCACCATGTCGCGCAGGCTCTTTTTCTGGCTGATGGCACTGGCAGCAATGCTGTGTCCAGTGCAGGAGGCCATGACGGTCGATGGGACGTCGATCGTGTCCGACAGCGATGTCCGAGTCGAGCGTTCCGGTGGGAACTTCACGGTGGACTTGAGCATGTACGCGCCGGTGGCACCTTCGCTGGCCTGGGCGGTACTCACCGATTTTGAGCATATGGGCGAGTTCGTGCCCAATCTGATCAGCAGCCAGGTGATCGAGCGCAGCGATACCGTGCTCAAGGTGAACCAAAAGGGCGTGGCCCGTTATGGCCTCTTTTCAGCCAATTTCGAATCCATCCGGGAGATCCGCCTGAGCCCGCCGCGCGAGATCAAGGCGCATGGCGTGGGCGGCAACATCCAGCGCATGGAGAGCGTGATGCAGTTACAGGCCGAAGGCGCAGGGACCCGGCTGAACTACCATGCCGAGGTGCTGCCGGGCTTTTGGTTTCCGCCGTTCATCGGGCCTGCCCTGGTGAGACACGAAACGGCCGAACAATTCTCAGCCATGCTGCACGAAATGATCCGGCGTCAATGACGGCGGACGGTGGGCCAGCCACACAATCAGTTCAAAGCTATCGCCACCCAAAGCCTGTGGCGTGACGCGGCAACAGCCGGTTCACGATGAGGCGTTCAAGTGCCTCATAGCCTTGATAACCCTGGCGCCTGTCCGTAAAACAGTCGGCGGCCCTTGCCTGTTGAGCGCAACCTCCCGGATAGGTCAGGGGTGACGAAATCACGGCGCTCCAGGCATAGGCGGGTTCATTTTGAATAGCCGGGCGCCATTCTGGAGGCTGGCCCGGCACAACCATCGGATCAGTTCATCGCTGCCCGCACATTGTTCTTGTAGGCGTAGAGCGTGACGGCGGGCTTGGTTAACTCGCCCTGACTGGTAAAGGCGATGTTGGCCGTAACACCCTTGTGTTGAGTCTTGCCGATGAAGGGCAGGTAGACCTTGGGGTCCACCGAGTTGGCGCGCTTCATGGCGTCCACCAGCACAAAGGTTGCGTCGTACGCGTAGGGGCTGTAGACCTGGAACTGGCCGGGGAACTTGGCGTCATACTTCTTCTTCCATTCGGCGCCGTCCTGCATTTTCTGCAGCGACGCGCCGCCGGTGGCGCAGATCACGTTTTTCAGCGTACCCGCCTTGCTCGACAGCTCGGGCAGCTTCTCGGTGCATAGCGCATCGCCGCCAAAGATGCTGACGTTGGCCAGGCCAAGTTGCTCCATCTGGCGCAGCATCGGGCCGGCCTGAGCGTCCAGACCGCCGAAAAAGATGGCATCAGGTTTCTTGCTTTTGAGGGTGGTGAGGATCGCCATGAAATCGGTGGCCCTGTCATTGGTGAACTCTTCACCCACAATCTCCATGCCTTTTTGCTGGGCCGTGGCCTTGAATACGCCGGCGACACCCTGGCCATAGGCCGTGCGGTCGTCGATGATGGCTACTTTCTTGAGCTTGAGCGTGTCGGTGGCAAAAATTGCCAGCGCGGCACCCAGCGCGTTGTCGTTGGCGATCAGGCGAAAAGTGGTCTTATAGCCCGGCTTGGTGAGGTCGGGGTTGGTGGCGGATGCCGTGATGTTCGGGATGCCGCACTTGCTGTACACGGTTGACGCTGGAATGGCGGTGCCCGACTGCAGATGGCCCACCACGCCCGCGACCTTCGCGTCGCACAGCTTTTGTGCCACGGCGGTGGCCTGGCGCGGATCGCCGGCGTCGTCCTCGGCCACCAACTCAAGCTTGATCTTCTTGCCGCCGATCACGAGGTTCTGGGTATTCAGCTCATCGATCGCCAGGCGCACGCCGTTTTCGGTGTCCTTGCCGATATGGGCAATGCCGCCAGAGGTCGGACCGGCATGCGCGATCTTCACGGTTTGCACTTCCTGGGCGTTGACCATTGAGGCCCCCAGGGCCAACGCCGCGGCAATACAGGAATTTGCGTTCAGCAAGGAGGACATGGTCATTTAATAGTCTTTCGGGCAAAAGAAAATTATAGGGTAACCCCTTGGATGACTATGCAAATGCCGGATGCAGCACCCTGATGAGGATGCCGTTTATCGAGCGCCGCCTGACTGCCCAAAAAGTGGCCCCGCACCAGAATCGGTGGGAGCCAAGAGGGGTGCGCGCCTTAACGCTTCTCCTTATGTCAACGCTTTAGAACTTGTAGCCAATCGCCAAGCCGATCGCGCTGGGGTTGAGCTTGATATCCAGCGTTTGGCCGGTCGAGAGCGAGGCGCGCGTTTTCAGCAGCGTGTAGCTGTAGCTCACATCGGCAAACCAGCGTTCATTCAAGGCCAGCGTGGCCCCTAGCTGGAAGGTCGGTGCCCACTTGGACTCAATCGACAAGGTGGTCGGGTTGCTGGGCAGGCCGCCCGTGATGGCCGACAACGTGGACGTGGCCCGTGCGCCGTAGAACTTGACATACGTCAGGCCGGCGCCAAGGTAAGGTCGGAATTTGGCGTTGGGCGCCATGAAGCGCCATTGCCCGAACAGCGTAACCGGCACCACCTTGACGTCGCCGAGCTTGCCCACGCCGGCAATGGCCCCATCGCCTGAAATATTGTGCTTGAAAGGCAGCGCCAGAGGCAGATCGACCGACATGTGGTCGTTGATCATGTAGGCCACGTCACCGGCCAGCCGGGTCGAGTCGTCAACGGCCGCCTGGGTGTGTGGAAAACTCGGCGCCGTGAGGTCGCCACTGGTTACGTTGGGCGTGATGTTGGTCACGCCGCCGAGCACCAGCCAGGTGCCCGCCGACTGCGCCTGAGCGCCTGCCGCACCCGTGGCCGCAACAGCGATCAACAGAATTTTTGCTGTGTTGTTCATGATATTGTTCCTGCGTACGTCACAGCCAGCCAGCGCGGGCCAGCTGCACACTGATCGATTGCGCAATCAACTGGTGCAGCCTGGGGGTGGGGTGGAAGTTGTCCGAGAAGGCGTAGCTTTTCCACCAGTCAGGCGACGTTTCTCCAACGGGAATGCTGGCCGACATGCTGGCCGAATTGCAGGCGGCAACAGTCGCCGCATAGTTCAGGCTGGCCTGACCTGTCACGGTATCAACGCCGCCCGTCACCGTCGGACAGGCGGGTGTCGTGATGTTGGTGAGGCCATATTGCGCCTCGTCTTTAATGATCCGGCTGCCTTCGGTATAGAAATCAAAGACCTGCACGCCTGTGCCGGTTAACCCCTCAGCCAGAGCCGCATTGAAGGCCTGAATCCAGGCCTGAACCATGCCCTGAACCGCCGCGGATTGCGCTGACCCACCGGCCGCCGCAATCCCTGCCAGAATGGCCTGAAAGCGCGGCGTCGTGGTGAAGTCAACCGAGTTCACCACCACGACCTTGCGGACACCCTTGGCCAGTACATTGGTGTTGATGGCAGTCACCAACGTCCGGGCCAGAGCTTGTGCGTAGGCACCTCCCGCTGTGGCCAGGCTGGTCGAAGTGGGGGTGCCGATGACGACTGCTGCAGTTCCAGATCCCAGCAGAGTGTCCAGGGCCTTCTCATAGGTTGCGAGTCCCGCCGACGTGGTCGCTCCCAGAAAGGCCCCCGTGATGTCCGCCAGGTCATTCGAACCACCGTCGATGATCACCAGGTCGTTGGCCGCCAGCGATGCCGATCCGGCTGCCATCTGGTAGGGAATTGAAAACGGCACGGCATTGCTGGGTGCATCCACGTTGGTGAGGTTGTTGACGCGTCCACCCCCCACTGCGTAATTCGTGCAGGTGGAATTGGCAATGAAGGTTGCCCCATCGAAATTGAAGAAGGAGCACAGGCTATTGAAGCCAAAGCTCGCCGCAATGCGCTCGGGAAAAATCAGAAACGGGTTGATCGGGTCGCTACTTTGAATCGTGAACTTGTAGCCAAAGGCGCCGCTGTCAGTCAAGCTGTCGCCAAACACCTTGACCGAACTCACACTGGTTTTCGGCGCGGTGTCAGCACCGTCGCTCCCACCGCCACAACTCGCCAAAACCATCGCGCAGCCAGCAGCAAGCGCAACCCAATTCCCTCGTTTCATAATTGTCTCCATTGAAATAGAACGATCATTCGTTTCGAGCGCGATCCTGCGGTAGCAAGTCGTGTTGCTACAGAAGAATAAACACAGGGAGCCAGGACGGACTAACCCGGGAATCACGCTCACCCGGGTTGGTTCAGACCTTCTTCAGGAAGCAGGCTTTCAGCATGAAGCTGCCCGCGTCCATCTTGCAGTCCACTTCGTGGTCGCCGCCCACCAGCCGGATGCTTTTGACCTTGGTTCCCATCTTCAGCGTGGTGGACGAGCCCTTGACTTTCAGGTCCTTGATCAGTACCACGGCGTCGCCGTCGGCCAGAATGTTGCCGTTGGCATCCTTGATGACAGCGTCAGCGCTGTCGTCGGCCACCGGGGCCGCGGCCATCGGCCATTCATGGCCGCAGTCGGCGCACACATAGTTGTCGCCGTCGGGGTAAGTGTTTTCCAAAGTGCATTGGGGGCAAGCGGGGGTCGTGGACATGGTGTCGTTCAAATCGTAAGGGGTTCGGAAATACCAGAGTATCGACGATGGCCGGACTCAAAGGCCCTGGGGAACCTTTGCATAACCCGGCACGAGGACGCGCGCCGCAGGTCGGGATGGGATGCAAGGCGCGATTTGCAGCCAATAGCCCGACTATTGGCAAAAATCGCAACGCTGCAGATCGCCCGAGACTGCGGATGCGCGACCCGAGGCAGGTTATGCAGAGGTTCCCTAGCCCTGCGTGCCCGCGTCCAGCCAACCGAGGTAGTCGCTCGACCCGGCGGTGATGGGAATTTGCACGATCTCTGGCGTGTCATACGGGTGCTGTGCGCTGATGAATTGCGCCAGTGCCTCAAACCGGTCCGTCCGCGTCTTGATGGCCAACTGGCATTCCGGCTCGGCGCACAACGCACCCTGCCACCTGTAGAAACTCTTGACGGACTGGATCTGCACACAAGCGCCCAGCCGCGCTTCGACAATCTGCCGGGCCAGCGTCTCGGCCTGCTGCTGGCTCGCCGTTGTGGTCAGGACAAGGCAATAAGCGCTGGCATCAGTCATTTCGTGATTCATCATGTTGGTTTGATTTACCAGTGACATCCTGGCCTTCCCGCGTTCAGCGTGCAAGCCAGGGTGGGGTCGCTGCTCAAAATAAAGGCAAGGCGCCGCAACCCCCGTCAAATGGTGCTTTGGCCGACTTGCCGGGAGGTCATCAACAAGCTTGTCCACACCCGGCAGGGATAACTTCAGCGGTCCCGGTGGCGGTGCGTGCGCCCGTAAATCAATTTCATGCCCAAAATCGCCAGCGACAGGATCAGCGTGATCACGTTGGCGATCACTATAGGCCAGGCCCCCAGCATCACACCGTAAACCAGCCACAGGGCAACCCCCATGGTGAATATGCTGTACATGCCCAGCGAAACGCCGCTGACGTCGCGGGATTTAAAGCTGTGCCAGGCTTGCGGCAAAAAGCTCAGGGTGGTCAGGCACGCGGCTGCGGTGCCGACGAGGTCGGTCAGGTTGAGGTTCATCATGTTCAGGTTTAGCGGCTGCCTTCCCTGACAGCCCAGTCCACCAGGGCTTCGAGGGCCGGGCGTGCCGCGGGTGCATTCGGGTGGTTGACGATGGCCACCACCACCAGGCGTTTGCCGCTGGGTGTGTGCACATAGCCCGCCAGCGCGGTGGCGTCGCGCAGGGTGCCGGTTTTCAGATGGGCCCAGCCTTGGGACACGTTCGACTTGCTGCGCTTGAGCGTGCCGTCCACGCCGGTGATGGGCAAGGACGCCATCAGCTCGGGCATGGTGCCTGAGACATACGCAGTTTGCAGCAGGCGCGCCAGCCCTTGCGGGGTGATGCGCGCCTGCCGCGACAGGCCCGAACCGTTGTCGAGCACAGGCTGGTCTTGATCGCCAAAGCGCTCGCGCCACCAACTGCCCACCACCTCGCGCGAGGCTTCGTTGCTGGCCACGCCCGTGCGCTGCAGGCTCAGTGTCAGAAACAATTGCTGCGCCATCACGTTGTTGCTGTATTTGTTGATGTCACGAATCACCTCGGCCAGCGATGGCGACACCAGCTCAAACGCTGGTTTTAGATCGGAGGCGGCGCGGCCCTCGCGAACGCGCCCGCCCAGCTTGCCGCCCATCTCCTGCCAGAGGCCAGCGACGGCCCGCTCGGCATAGCTGGCGGGGTCGGCATAGGCGACGGCCCAGACTTTCTCGCCGCAGGCGACGGGGTAGCTGCCGTTAAAGCCCATGCGCAAGGGGTCGGCGAAGTCAGCTTTGAGCAGCGACCGGTAGTCGCCGCAGGCTGCCAGAGAAGCGCTGCCGTTCTGGCCCGCCGACAGCGGCACGCTGGACTGCATCTGCACGCTGGCCATGGGCGGGTCAAAGCTGACATTGGCGCTGCCGCTGGCCAGGTGGGGCGTAAACGTCATCACCACCGATTTGAAGTTGATCAACAACGCATCGGGTGCGGCGTTATAGGGCCGCTGCGGCTCGCCGTCAAAGTCGGCCGGGTTTTGCGCGCTGGCCGCAAAAGCGCTGCGGTCCAGCAAAATGTCGCCCGTGATGCTCTTGATGCCCAGCCCCTGTACCCGGCGCAGCAGCAGCCACAGCCGCTCCAGCACCAGCTTGGGGTCGCCCTTGCCCTGAATGATGAGGTTGCCCTGCAGCACGCCGCCCGCGATGGGCCCATCAACGTACACCGGCGTATTCCAGGTGAATGCGGGGCCGAGCAGCTCCAATCCGGCATAGGTGGTGACGAGCTTCATGACCGAGGCCGGGTTCATGGCGGCGTTGGCGCGGTAGCTCAGCAGCGGGGCTGATGCGCCGCTCAGCGCGGGCGCAGCGTCCACCACCAGCGCCGCCAGCGCGCCCTGCGGTACCCTGGCGCGCGCCAGCAGGGCGGCCACTTCAGGAGGCAGGGCTGGCGTTTGCGCACCGGCGTTCAGGCTGCACAGCCCGGCCAGCAGGCCCGCAGCCAGGCGCGCCATGAGGCGGGCGCGGGATGATTTGAAAAGCATGCGGCGATTATCCGTCGCTGGTTTAATCCGTCAGCCTGGCTGAGGCCGGATAATCACGGGTACGTGTCCGCGGCCGATGGCCTCAAGTCGGGCGGGTGGAATGCCACGCCGGTCCGGGCACGCGGACCCGTTTACTATTTTTTGATCGCTGCTTGCGCCCATCGTGTATGGGCTAGAGCCTTATTTGATGCCTAAACTTTTGAAATTTCTCGCGTTTGACACCAGCACCGATCGCCTATCGATTGCGGTGACCGACGGCGTGCGCGTCTGGCAGCACAGCGGCCCGGGTGGCGCGCAGGCCTCGATCACGCTGATCCCGGCGATTTTGGCGCTGCTGGCCGAGGCTGGCCTGGCTTTGGGCGAGCTCGATGCAATTGCCTTTGGCCGCGGCCCGGGTTCGTTTACCGGTTTGCGCACGGCCTGCGCGGTGGCGCAAGGGCTGGCCTTTGGCGCCAACGGCGGCGCCGGCATTCCGGTGTTGCCCATCGACACGCTGATGGCTGTGGCCGAAGAGGCGCGCTTCCAGTGGGCCGGTGCGGGGGGGCAATTCGCGGATGATTCGAGCCTCATGGTCACGGCGCTGCTCGATGCGCGCATGAGTGAAATGTATCTGCAAAGCTATGAATTTGGTAGCGAATTGTGTAAATCCATCAAGGACTGCGTGCTGATTCGGCCCGAAAATCTGGTGCTGGAGCCGGGCACTCGTCTGCTCGCGGGCAATGTCTTTGGCGTGTATGCCGAGCGCTTGCCGGCAGGGCTGGCGTCGTTCACTCAGATCGAAGCGCTGCCGACCGCCAGCGCGCTGCTGCGGCTGGCCCCGGCACTGGCCGCCGCCGGGCATTGCGTGGATGCGGCGCTGGCCTTGCCGCTGTATGTTCGCGATAAAGTCGCCCTCACCACGGAAGAACGCGACCAGGTCAAGGCACAGGCCGTGCTCGCGGCCAACGGGTGCTGACCCTTTTGATTGACCATGAGCGCTGATCTCCAACCTCTCGAAGCCCAGTTTGAAGCCATGACGCCCGCCTGGCTGGAGGCGGTGGTGCGGGTGGAGCAAAGCGCCTACGAACATCCATGGTCGCAAGGCAATTTCACCGATGCGCTCAAAGCCGGTTACCAGGCACAGCTGCTCACTGCGGGCATCCCGCCGAATGTTGAACTGCTGGGTTACTTTGTCGCCATGAAGGGTGTGGACGAGGTGCATCTACTCAACATCACCGTGGCGCCCGCGCACCAGCGGCAGGGTTGGGCCCATGTGATGCTCGATGCGCTGGCGATCTGGGCGCGCGGGCAGGGTGCGCAGTGGTTATGGCTGGAAGTGCGGGTCAGCAACGCGCGCGCCAAAGCCGTTTACGAACGCTTTGGTTTTCGCCATGTGGGCACGCGCCGCAATTACTACCCGGCCACCGCGGCAGGACGCGAAGACGCGCTCGTCATGAGTATGGCGCTGTGACTGAAGCGATGAGTATCCAGTCATGAGCCTGCATCTCGACAAACGCCAGCGCGCCATGCTGCGCGAGATGGGCGTGCGCGTCTGGCAGCCCGCCGAGCCGGTCGCCGAAACCGTAGTTGCTATAAATGTTGCAGCTTCTCATGAAGATGACACGGTCGATGCGGGTCATTTTCATGAAAATAAACCGGTCATTAGTCCAGTTGTTAAATCGCCCGCGCCCCGGCAAAACCCAGCGCCGCAAGCCGCTGCACTGGAAAGCGGTGCCCAGGCCGCCTGGAGCCTGGGCGAGGCGCGAGCGCTGTATCCAGAGGCTGCGCCTGCGCAAGGCGCGCGCTGGCTGGTGCTGGCCGAGGCACCGGCAGCGGCGCTGCAGGCCGAGCCTTTTCAGGGCGATGCCGGCAAGCTGCTCGACAACATGCTGCGCGCCGCCCGCATGAACCGGTCTGGCGCGGTGTTGTTCGCGCCGCTGGTGCGGCATGCGGCCTCCGGCATGGCGGCGGACTTTACGGCCGCGCTGTCTGCCTTGGTGGCTCGTGCCCAGCCCGATGTGGTGCTGGTGATGGGGCGGCTGGCAGCGCAGGCTGTGCTGCAGTCCACCGAGCCCTTCGGCAAGCTCAGGGGCCAGGTGCATCGCCTGCATGGCGCGAACGCTCTCGTGACCTACGACGCCAATTACCTGCTGCACCGCCCGGCCGACAAAGCCAGGGCATGGGACGATCTGTGCCTGGCCATGAGCTTGGCGCGCTCGGCCTGAAGTTCAGTCAGACGCGCCCTCGGGGTTCTTCAGGCCTTGACAGTGCGGCTGGGCGCCAGCACCGATGCGATGGCCGCCACCATCAGCACCACCGCAGCCCAGTCCTGCCAGTGCAGCACCTCGCCCAAACCGATGGCGCCTGAAAACACACCGAGGACGGGAATCATCATCACGCTCAGGGTGGACGCCACCGGTGGCAGGGAGCGCGCCAGCGTAAACCAGGCGGCATGGGCAAAGCCAAAAATCAGCACGCCGTTGTAAACAATGGCCGCCCAGGTCAGCGGCGAAGGCGCTTCCCACTGCGGTTGCTCAAACGCCAGGCCCAGCACCGAAAGCACCACGGCCGTCATCACCGTCATCCAGAAAGAAAGGGTCAAGGTGGCGGCAGTTATCGTCGTGTTGCGCAGCAGTTGCGTGCCGACGGCCCATACTGCGGCAGCCACCAGCGCGCAAAGCACAGCCAGTGGGCGGCCCGACAGCTGGGTCAGCTCGTACCAGAGCAGCAGCGACACGCCCAAGGCGGCTGCCGCCACACCCAGCCAGTTGCGTGGCTTTAACCGTGCGCCAAAAAACCAGGCCCCAAACAGCGCCGAAAAAATCGGCATGGTGTAGCCCA
>DASUIO010000250.1:0-12117 GCA_036279755.1 Polaromonas sp.
AACCTACAAGCTCGACTCGGTGTTCAGCCAGGCGCGTGAACTCGGCTCCAACTGGGTCCAGGGCCTGCCGATGGACACCAGCGAGCGCCTGATCGCCAGGCTGCGCAGCATCACCAGCGGCGAGGTGCAGGCAGTAGCCGCCAAATATTTTGACGATGACCAACTGACCACGGCGACCTTGCTGCCGCAACCGATGGACCCGAAGCAAAAGCCGCGCAAGCCCGCCATCGCGACCCGGCACTGAACCGAACGATTCGACTTTTTTATGATTATTGCGACAAAAAAAATAGCCTCTCGTGCCCTACTGGTGGGCGCTGCAGCCATTTTTATTCATTCATTTGCACTGGCGGCGATTCCCATCCAGCGCTGGACGCAAGCCAGCGGCGCCCAGGTGTACCTGGTGGAGAGCCCGGCCATTGCCATGGTCGATGTGGAGATCGATTTCGACGCCGGCAGTCGGCGCGACCCGCCGGAGCAGGCGGGCCTGGCCAGCATGATGGCGGGCATGCTGGAAAAAGGCGTGCAGGCCAAAAATGGTGCAGCGGCTCTGGATGAAAACGAATTAAGCGAAGCCTGGGCCGATCTGGGCGCCCAGTTTGGCGCCGGTGCCAGTGCCGACCGCCTGAATTTTTCACTGCGTTCGCTGACCGATCCCGACTTGCTCGACAAGGCCGTGGCGCTCGCCGCGCGTGAAATCGCCGAGCCGTCATTCCCCGAGCCGATCTGGCAGCGTGAACGCCAGCGCGTACAGGCGGCGCTCAAGGAGTCCTATACACGCCCCGGCACGGTGATTGGCCGGGCCTATGCCAAGGCGGTGTACGGCGCGCATCCCTATGGTTACGAGATGACCGAGGCCACACTGGCCCGCATCAGCGTGGCGGACATGCGGGCGGCGCATGCCGCGGGCGTGGTGGCCTGCCGCGCGCGCATCAGCATGGTGGGCGCCGTGACGCGTGCGCAGGCCGACGCCATGGCCAAGCGCCTGCTGTCGCGCCTTCCGCAAGTGCCCTGCGCCAGCCTGCCGCCGCTGCCCGAGGTGGCGGAGGTGGCACCACTCACGCAGCCTGCGGAAATACGCCTTCCCTTCGATGCCGCGCAGGCGCATGTGCTGATCGGCCAGCCCGGCTTCAAGCGCGCCGACCCCGACTATTTCGCCTTGACCGTGGGCAATTACATTCTGGGCGGTGGCGGCTTCGTGTCGCGGCTGACCAATGAGGTTCGCGAAAAACGCGGTTTGACCTACGGTGTCTCCAGTCATTTTTCGCCCGGTCTTCATGCCGGCAGTTTCACGGTGGGCTTGCAGACCCGGCCCGACCAGGCCGCGCAGGCGGTGGAACTCGTGCGCCAGGTGGTGAGTGACTTCGTGGCCAAGGGGCCGTCCGAGGCCGAGCTCCAGGCCGCGAAAGATAATCTCATTGGTGGTTTTGCGCTGCGCATCGACAGCAACCGCAAGCTGTTGGGCAACATTGCCGGCATCGCATGGAACAATTTGCCGCTCGACTACCTGGATACCTGGACGCAACAGGTGGACAAGGTCAGCGTGGCAGACATCAAGGCGGCTTTTGCCCGCAAACTACAACCCGAAAAAATGGTCACCGTGATTCTTGGATCCGCGTTATGAAATACACCCCCATCAAAGCCCCCGTTGAGACGGCAGCCAAGCCGCTAATCAAGCCAACCGTGAAGCCGAAGGGCACAGCGCACCTCAAACCGCCCGGCGAAATCCGCATCATTGGCGGGCAGTACAAGCGCACCAAACTCCCGGTGCCGAACAAGCCCGGCCTGCGCCCCACGCCAGACCGGGTGAGGGAAACCCTTTTCAACTGGCTCGGCCAGGACCTCACGGGCTGGCGCTGTGCCGATGTGTTCGCCGGTACCGGTGCGCTGGGGTTTGAGGCGGCTTCGCGTGGCGCTGCCGAGGTGTTGCTGTGCGAGCAGGACCCAGCGCTGGTGCTGCAGCTTTTGGCCGTGAAGGCGCGGCTGAAGGCCAATATGGTCAGGATCGAACGCGGCGATGGCCTGAGCGTTCTCAGGCGCCTCCCTGCGGGCAGCCTGCAGCTGGTGTTGCTCGATCCGCCCTTTGAGTCCACCCAGGTTGAGGCCGCACTGAAAGCCGCCGCGCAAGCGATTGGCCCGGCCGGACTGGTCTATCTGGAGGCGCCCAGGGCATGGGGGGATGACGAGTTGCTGCCGCTGGGCCTGCGGGTGCACCGCAGCGGCAAGGCGGGGGCTGTGCATTTTCATTTGCTGACCGGCGCATAATTTCGTCATGCCCTCCACCTCACAGCCAAGCCCACGCATAGCCGTTTACTCCGGCACATTTGACCCATTCACGCTGGGCCATGACGACGTGGTGCGCCGCGCCGCCGGGCTGTTTGACGAACTCATCATTGCCGTGGCGGTTGCCCATCACAAGAAAACGCTTTTTCCGCTCGAAGCGCGCGTGGCACAGGTGCGGGCAGCGACTGAAAACATGACGGGTGTGAAGGTGCTGCCGTTTGACGGGCTGATCATGGATTTTTGCGCTGCACACAAGGCTTGCGCCGTGGTGCGAGGCGTCCGCAACCTGACGGACTTTGACTACGAAGCCCAAATGGCGGCCATGAACCGCAAGCTGCGCCCGCAGGTGGAAACGGTGTTCCTGTTGCCCGATGCGCCTTTGCAGTGCATCAGCGGCACGCTGGTGCGCGAGATCAGCAAGCTCGGCGGTGATGTCGGCCAGATGGTGAGTCCGGCCGTCGCTGCTGCGCTGGAAGCGGTGCATCGGCCCAGATTACAGGTTTGAGAGGGTGAGGAGCACGCCATGGCTTTACTGATCACCGATGAATGCATCAACTGCGACGTGTGCGAGCCCGAGTGCCCCAACCAGGCGATTTTCCTTGGCAAGGAAATCTACGAAATTGATCCACACAAATGCACCGAGTGCGTGGGCCATTTTGACGAGCCGCAATGCGTGCAGGTCTGTCCGGTGGCTTGCATTCCGGTCAACCCGCAGCACGTTGAAACGCGCGAAACGCTCTGGGAAAAATACCAGCGCCTGCAATCCATCGTGCCGGTGGTGATCCGGTAATTCGGCTCAGTGGCCAGCCTGGTTGAAAATTAGTAGTCGAATCTGCCTATAGCCAAATAAATACGGGCATACATAGCTATCAAAATAATAGTACTCAGTCCAGCTTTGGCATGCTGGCGGCTGCGTCTGACAGGGGTGCCGATGCGGGTGCCGGCGCAGGCCGTGGAGGCTTGGGCCGCTGGGGCTGACTGGTGTGAATCAGCATCGTGGCTTTTTCCATTTCGCCGTTCAGCAGTTCGGGAACTGCCTTGAGGCAGCGCGCGATGCAGTCCTCAATGGCTTCGCGATGTTCCTGCGAGGGTTTTTTCAATACCCAGTTGATCACTTCAGCCTTCACGCCGGGGTGGCCCACGCCGATGCGCAGCCGCCAGTAGTCGGCTGTGCCTAGCTGCGCGTGAATGTCCCGCAAACCATTGTGGCCGGCATGGCTTCCGCCAAACTTGAGCTTGGCTTGCCCCGGGACGATGTCGAGCTCGTCATGTGCCACCAAAATTTCATCAGACGAAATCTTGAAAAACCGGGCCAGTGCCGCCACCGATTTGCCGGATAGATTCATGAAAGTCAGGGGTTTGAGCAGCCACACGGTTTGCCCGTTCACCGTGGTGCGGGCCACCTGGCCGTGGTAACTTTTGTCCAGACTGAGCGGCGCCTTCAATTCGCGCGAGAGCGCTTCAATCCACCAGAAGCCGGCATTGTGGCGCGTGGCTTCGTATTCGGTGCCGGGGTTGCCCAGGCCAACAAACAGTTTGATCATGTGGTGCAATGAAAAGGGAAGGCGGGGGGCTGGTGTGGCGTGTCCTGCGTGTGAGCTTGTTAGCGTAGCAGAACACACCTCCAAGAAAAACGGCTCCTATCCTCAGCGGAGGATAAGAGCCGTTTAAGCCTTGTTGACCTTGTTCAGGTCAATGCGGCAAGACGCAAATTACTTCTTGGCCGCAGGCTTGGCAGCAGGTTTAGCCGCCGCTTTGGCGGCGGGTTTGCCGGCAGCTTTTGCATCCGCAGGCGCCGCATCAGCAGCAGGAGCTGCTTCAACTTCTTCCGCGATGGCCGTGACGGACACCAGCACCGGGTTTTCCTGACCCTTGGCGACAAATTTCACGCCTTTTGGCAGCGTGATGTCTTTGACGTGCAGTGAACTGCCTTTTTTCAGGGCGCTCAAATCGACGTTGATGAATTCAGGGATGTCCGCAGGGAAGCAGGAGACCGTCAGCTCGGACATCACGTGGTTGGCCAGGCAATTCTCGGTCTTGACAGCGGGCGACTCTTCTTCACCGCTGTAGTGCAGTGGCACTTTCACGGTCATCCTGGTTTTGGCTTCAACGCGCTGGAAGTCGATGTGCAGGATCTGTTGCTTGAACGGGTGCATTTGCAGATCGCGCAGCAGAACCTTCTGGGCTTTGCCGGCCAGTTCCATCTCGAGGATGGAGGCGTGGAAGGCTTCTTTCTTGATGGCGTGCCACAAGGCGTTGTGATCGATCTCGATCAGCGTGGCCTCAGTGGTACCACCGTAAACGATACCGGGCGTGCGGCCCGTGATGCGGAGACGGCGGCTCGCACCCGTGCCCAGCTGTGTGCGCTCAAAAGCGACGAATTTCATAATCTTCTCCAAAAGAGGTGTACCGCGACCAGTTCACCCCGACATAAAAAGGCTGCTCAAGCTCGGCAAATTTTGCGAGCTGTGCAGCCACCTTTTTGCTTCAAATCAGAGCCGGTTGGTCCTGATCCGAAAACAAGCTCATGACCGAGTCTCCCTTGGCGATGCGCTGCATGGTTTCAGCGATCAATGGTGCCACGGAGAGCTGGCGAATCTTTTTGCAGTCCAGCGCCTTCTGGCTCAGCGGAATGGTATTGGTGACCACCACTTCATCGAGCGCCTGTCCTTGGGTAATGCGGTCAATCGCCAGGCCCGAAAAAATCGGGTGGGTGCAATAGGCGTAAACCTTTTTGGCGCCGCGCTCTTTGAGTACTTCGGCGGCTTTCACCAGCGTGCCGGCCGTGTCGATCATGTCGTCCACGATCACGCAGTTGTGGCCTTCAATGTCGCCGATTACGTGCATCACTTCCGACACATTCGCCTTGGACCGGCGCTTGTCGATGATGGCCATGTCGCAACCGAGTTGCTTGGCCATTGCGCGGGCGCGCACCACGCCGCCCACGTCGGGCGAGACGACCATCAGGTCGGTGTAATTTTTTTGGCGCAAATCACCGAGCAACACGGGCGTCGCATAGATGTTGTCTACCGGGATGTCAAAAAATCCCTGGATCTGGTCGGCATGCAGATCCATTGTCAGGACACGCGAAACGCCAACGATCTGCAGCATGTTGGCCACCACCTTGGCGGAGATGGGTACGCGCGCCGAACGCGGGCGACGGTCTTGCCGGGCATAGCCGAAGTAAGGAATGACGGCAGAAATCCGCTCGGCCGATGCGCGTTTGAGCGCGTCCACCATGATCAGAAGTTCCATCAGGTTGTCGTTGGTCGGCGCGCAGGTCGACTGCACGACAAACACGTCACGGGCCCGCACGTTTTGCTGGATTTCGACGGTCACTTCACCGTCTGAAAAACGTCCCACATGGGCAGCGCCCAGTGAAATACCCAGGTGCTGGGAAATCTCGGCGGCCATGCTTGGATTGGCATTGCCGGTGAAAACCATGAAGTCGGGATGGTGCATTTGCATGTGGAGCCCAGCTGCTATCGAACTTGAAGTCAGCTGAAACTCTTATTGAAAAAAAATACGCACTGGGAAACCTGCTGCAACCGGGACTTGGCAGTGAGTGCCGGTCGCTTGTGTTTCCAAAAATATACAGACCCCCACGACGCGGGTCCTGGATCACTCAGACCCGCACCCGGCGAGTCTGAAAATTTGGCAGGGGTGGAAGGAGTCGAACCTGCGAATGCCGGAATCAAAATCCGGTGCCTTAACCAACTTGGCGACACCCCTACACAGGACAGCTGTTGTTACCAACAACCGACCTATAAACTTTTACTTAACCAATTAACTCATCGCTTTGAAAGCGCATTTTCAGGAACAGTGATTCTACCAACCGGCCAGAGGATGCGCCTGCAAATTGCTGCACTTTCGAATCAACCAGTTATCAGGGGCTCCTGATAATTCAAGCGAATCAAGGTCATGCGGCAATTGCGCAAATACAGCACTTCCCGAGCCAGTCATGCGCCCTTGAAGGTGTTGCATTTTCAGCCAATCGAGTGATTGACCTATTTGCGGACACATTGCCTGCGCTACCGGCTGTAAGTCGTTATGGCCAAATTCGAAAACAGAACCATTTGCACTTGCAGCAAAGCCTTGAATTGTAGCAGTTTCTGTGTCGCGTTTGAGCTCCGGCGCGTTGAAAATACCTTGCGTAGCGAGTCCTGCGGCGGGTTTGACCACCACAAAGTGGGCTGACGGCAAAGCGATGGGGGTGATTTTCTCGCCAATGCCTTCCACCCAGGCGTGGCCACCCGAGAGGAAAAAAGGCACGTCCGCGCCCAGCGACAGGGCCAAAGTGCGCAGCTCCTGCGGTGGCAATCTCACGCCCCAAAGGCGTTGCAGCGCCAGCAGGCAACTCGCTGCATCCGACGATCCGCCCCCCATTCCGGCCTGCGACGGGATGCGTTTTTCCAGGCTAATACGAACGCCCAGAGTGGTGCCGCTGGCTGCTTGCAAGGCCCTGGCCGCCCGCACGCTGAGATCGTCGGCAGGCAAGGTTTCAGGGGCGTTTCCAGCCGGATAGCTCTGATCGGCCAGATCGGTGCGGCTGATATGCCCATCCGCGCGCAGTTCAAAGTGCAGGGTGTCGCACCAGTCGATCAGCATGAACACGGATTGCAGCAAATGGAAGCCGTCGGGCCTGCGCCCCGTGATGTGTAAAAACAGGTTGAGCTTGGCCGGTGCGGGTACGTCGTAAAGGGCTTTGAGGGGCCGCGAAAAAAGGGCAGGGTGGGTCACGGTTGAACGATCCGGAGCCGGACCTTATTGATCGAGCACGACGCGAAGGTCGGCCTGCGGTGTGGGCTGGGCTCTTTTTGCGGAAATGCGGCCTTCGCTTTGCCGGGATAGATCGGCGGACCAGCCGCTGACGCTGGCGTGGTCTCCCTGCAGCCACGCAAACAGCGCGCTCAGCGGCACGGCCGCGCCTGTGGCTTGCTCCATCATCGCGTCAACCGAAGAAAAGCGCTGGATGTTCTGGTTGCCTGAATCAAGGACGGCCTCAAGGGGCGACCAGCGCAGCACACCGAGCACATTGCCCAAGGGGCTGATCAGCGTCAGCTCGCCGCGCTCTGGCTTGCCTTTGAGTTCAAACCCGGCCGAGAAAGATTGCGCGGGTTCGCTTTGCACCTGCAGGCTGATGCGTCCCGTCCAGAATTCATTTTGTGAGTTATTTATTCCTGTAGCTTTTATGGGTCGGGCGCAACCAGCTACAAAAATAGTAGCAATCAGGCATCCGTAAAAAAATGCGGAACGCAAACGGGTGGTGAGGAACAAGGGGCGGTCCTGGTTTACAGCTTCACACGCAGACGTTTGAGTGTTTCGAGCAGGGTTTCGTTGTCGGGATTGATCAACTGGCCTTCTTTCCAGAGGGCCACTGCGCGCTCGCGCTGACCCAGGCTCCAGAGGACTTCGCCTAAATGCGCGGCAATTTCCGCGTCGGGTTTGGCCTTGTAGGCGGCCTCGAAAATCCGCAGGGCTTCAGCTTTGTTGCCCATGCGGAATTCAACCCAGCCCAAGCTGTCCTGGATGAAGGGATCGGACGGCGCGTATTCCAGAGCTTTCTGGATCAGCTCCTTGGCCTCCGGCAGGCGAACGTTGCGGTCTGCCAGCGAATAGCCGAGGGCGTTATAGGCTTGGTGATAGTCGGGCTTGAGTTGGAAGATCTGGCGCAGCAGCCGCTCCATTTCGTCCAGCGAACCCAGTTTTTCGGCCATCATGGACTGCTCATAAAGCAGATCCGGATCATCCGGCGTTTTGACCAAGGCCTGCGCCAGCACACCATGGGCCAGCTGGTATTGCTTGAAATCACGCAGCAGGGCGACTTCGGCGTTGAGCTTCAGCCGCGCATCGTCGGCGCTGCGTTCGGGCAACTGGCGAATCAGCTGTCGGCCTTCTTCGAGCTTGCCCTGGCTCGCCAAAATGGAGGCGCGCCGGGTTTGTGCCCGCGCCAGGTCAGCAGGGTTTTCAATCTTGTTCAGCCAGCTTTCGGCTGCTGCGTAGTCCTTGCGCTTTTCGGCCAGTTGCGACAAAGACAGATAGGCTTGCGCCAGGCCACGCTTGCCTTCGTCCTGCGGTGCTTGCTGCTGGGCCAGCGCGACATAGCGCTCCAGCGATGCTTGTGCCTGTGCAAGCTGGTTGTCCTGGAGTTGCAAGGAGCCCAAAACCAGCCAGCCTTCCGGGAAATCGGGTTTTTCACGCGTCACGATCTGCAATTGAGCTGCCGCTTCTGCATAGCGCTGCAGGTCCAGCAGGGCGCGGGCATAAGCCATGCGCATTTCCGGCCGGGCTTGGGCGTTGCCTTCGAGGTATTTCTGGAACAGGCCTTCCGCCTCGGGCAGTTTCGGGTCCATCAGTTCCAGTGCGAGAAGCGCCGGGCCCTCAGCGCTGGCGTCGGCGGCTTGGCCGCGTTGCGCTGCAAGCAGCGCGCCAGGGTTATCGCCTGCAGCCAGACGCATGCGCCCCACCGTGGTCCAGGCGGCGCTGGCGGTCGCGGGATGCGTCAGGTCATCGGCCAAAGCTTCTTCAACCACCGTGGTGGCCAGCTTTTTGTCACTGGCGTGGGCGTAGGCGCGCGGCACGGCTGCCAGGGCCATCGCGCGCTCGGCATCCGGCGCCATTCTGATTTCGGTTTTCAGCGGCTCTACCGTGTCAGCGATGCGGTTCAGTGCAATCAGGATTTGCAGCACATAGCGGTTGGCCTCCCGCGAGGCGGGCTGCTCCTGCTTCCAGGCCCGGGCGGCCTGCAGCGCCGCGTCGCCCGAACGCGACTGCAGGGCAATCTCGGTGGCGCGCTGGTAAAGCTGCGGGTCGCCGGTTTTTCTGGCGGCATCCAGCATCAGGGCAAAGCCTGCAGCCGGTTCTCCCTCTTGAAAGGTGATTTCGCCTAAAAGCAATTGATAGAACAGGGCGCTGTCCAGCCGCGAGGAGGTCGCTGCGGCTTGCGCTGCCTTGGCCTCAGCGAGTCCCGGAGGCACGGCGGGTTCGGATGCCGCAGGCTGTGCCAGAACCAGGGGAGCCGCGAGCCACAGACAGCCAAAAGCAAGGCCAATTTTTTTCTTCATCGAGCCATGATAATTGAAGCTCTCCAGTCGCGCTTTCCCCCTTGCCTTGCGCCCTTTCTTTAAGGCCAGCCCTTTTACTGATGTCTTGTATTGATGTTTTTGCGCCCCGAGTGGTGAGCCTATGCCTGAACTGCCTGAAGTTGAAGTCACCCGCCTGAGCTTTGCCGAGCGCATTGCCGACGCCCGCATCGAGGCTGTGCGCCTGGGAAAACCCTTGCGCTGGCCGCTGGGTTGCACGCCGCAGCGGCTGGAAGGCCAGCGCGTGCTGGCCGTGCGCCGTCGCGGGAAATACCTGCTGCTTGACTTGAGCGATGGTTTGTTGCTGGTGCATCTGGGCATGTCCGGCAGCGTGAGCTTTGGCGTGGGCTTGCCCGCACTCGGCAAGCATGACCACTTTGAAATGGTGACCAGCCTGGGCACCCTGCGCCTGAACGATCCGCGCCGCTTCGGGGCGGTGGTGTACGCCAGCGGTGAAAGTGACCCGATAGCGCACAAGCTGCTGGGCCGGCTGGGTGTGGAGCCGCTCAGTGAGGCTTTTGACGCGCTTGCATTCCATCAGGCGCTCAAGCTCAGGCAGACGGCCATCAAGCAGGTGCTGCTGGGCGGCGAGGCGGTGGTGGGTGTGGGTAATATTTACGCGTCCGAGGTGCTGTTTCTGGCCGGTATCCGCCCCACGACGAAGGCATCCCGTATCAGCAAACCGCGCGCAGCCTTGCTGCACCGCGCCATTCAGCAGGTATTGGCGCAGGCCATTGCACAAGGCGGAAGCACCCTGAGGGATTTTTCCAACGCCCATGGCGAAGCCGGTCATTTTCAGCTCGATGCCATGGTGTATGACCGTGCCGGCTTGCCCTGCAAAGTGTGCGCAACGCCGATAAAAAGCCTGCGGCAGGGTCAGCGTTCGACTTTTTATTGCGTCAAATGCCAGAAACCATGAGCGCTCCGTAGAGGCGTCAATGGCTCTTTTGAGGTGCCGATGCTATATTGCCTTTGAACACTTTTACGGAAGACCGATGTCTTTTAACGAAAAATTTGACCAGCACGGCATCTGGCGACGCGAATTTGCACTGCGCCTGAAACGGCTTGCCGAGTGGATGAAGGACCACGACCTGCTCGACGCAGCAGTGGAGGAGAGGCTGCACCGGCTGGAGTCCCAGGTACGTTCCGACAAGGTGATGGTGGCTTTTGTGGCGGAGGTTTCGCGCGGCAAATCCGAACTGATCAATGCGATCTTTTTTGCCGGTTATGGCCGTCGCATCATGCCGGCAAGTGCTGGCCGTACCACCATGTGCCCGACCGAGCTGGCCTATGACGCGGATGTGCCGCCCTGCCTGCGCCTTTTGCCCATCGAAACGCGTTTGCAGACGCAGGCGCTGATGGAGTGGCGCATGGCGCCCGAGAAGTGGACGCGCATTGGCCTGGACGTGAACGATCCGGCGCAACTGGCGCGCGCACTTGAAAAAGTGGCCGAAGTCCGGCATGTCACCAAGGACGAAGCCCGCGCACTCGGCTTCTGGCATGACGATGGTCCCGAAGACAACCCACCGGTCAAGGCCGACGGCCTGATCGAAGTGCCGAAATGGCGTCATGCGCTGATCAACATTGCGCACCCCTTGCTCAAGCAAGGGCTGGTCATTCTCGATACACCGGGTCTGAACGCCATTGGTGCCGAGCCGGAGTTAACGGTGAGCCTGATTCCGCAAGCGCATGCGGTGGTTTTTATCCTGGCGGCCGATACGGGCGTGACCAAATCCGACCTGTCCATCTGGCGCGAACACCTGATCACCGAAGGCGACGGCACCGACACGCGCCTGGTGGTGCTGAACAAAATTGACACCCTGTGGGACGCCTTGAGCACAGCCGAGCAGGTGCAGGCGCAAATTGACAAGCAGATCGCCACGTCAGCCGATATCCTGGGCTTGCCCAAGTCGCAGGTTATTCCGGTTTCTGCGCAAAAAGGATTGGTGGCCAAAGTGACCGGAGACCAGGCGCTTTTGCAGGCCAGCCGGTTGCCGGCGCTTGAACTGGCGCTGGGACAGGGCGTGATGGGGCAGCGCCAGAAAATCCTGCGCACGGCAGTTGCCGCCGACATTGGCGAACTGAGAAGCGAGGCCGGGCGGGCCATGCACATCCGCAGGCGTGATCTGGCCGAGCAGAGGATTGAACTGCTAAGCCTGAGGGGTAAAAACGTCGCGGTGATCAAGCATATGCGCAGCCGCATCGAACAAGAGCAGGCCGAATTTGATAGCAGTGGTGAAAAGATATATGCGGTGCGCTCGGTGCATCTGAAATTGCTCCGGGCCATATTCGATCTGCTCAGCACGCCCACGCTCAAGACCGAACTGGCGGAACTGACACATGCGCTCAAACAGCCGGGGATCAAGCTGGGCATTAAAAAAGCTTATGGTCAAACCTTTTTGCGCTTGCGCGAAGGCCTGCAGAAGTCCCAGCACCTCAGCGGTGAAATCCAGTCCATGCTGACTGCGTCTTTCCGGCAGCTCAATACCGAATTCAGCTTTTCGCTACAGGCTCCCCGAGAGCCTGAGTTGACTCGCTATGAGCATGATCTCGAATTGATACAGCGCAGCCACCTGCAGTACCTTGGGGTAGGCAATATGCTGAAACTCTCCCGGCCGGGATTTTCCGAGCAACTGGTTCGCGCCCTGGCCACCCGTCTGCGGGCCGTGTACGAGTCTGCATTGGGCGACGTGGAGCTCTGGAACAAGTCAGCGGCATCACAGCTGGACGCGCAACTGCGCGAACGCCGCCGCAA
>DASUIO010000251.1:0-4254 GCA_036279755.1 Polaromonas sp.
GATGCCAACGGCGTTGCCCTGATCACGCAGGTCACGCCGATTGATGTGGTGTTTTCGGTGCCGCAAGACCAGGCGAGCGAGTTGCAGCAACTCGCCAGCTCAGGCGCTTTGATGAAGGTCACCGCGCTCGACAGAACCCGCTCCAGCGTGATCGAAACGGGGGTTTTTTCAGCGCTCGACAACCAGATCGACACCACCACTGGCACGGTCAAGGCTAAAGCGCGCTTTGCCAACAACCAGATGGCGCTGTTTCCCAGCCAGTTTGTCAACGTGCGGCTGCTGCTCAAAACCATTGAGGGCACTGTGGTGGTGCCGGTCACCGCCTTGCGCCATGGCAGCATGGGCGACTATGTGTATGTCCTCAATGCCGCCGAGCGAACCGTGTCGCTGCGGCCTGTGCAGCGCGGACAGGCGACGCTTGAAAAAATCGTGATCGCCTCTGGCCTGCAGGCGGGCGAGCGTGTCATCACCGAAGGTGCGGACCGACTCACAGATGGTGCCCGCGTCGTGCTGCCGGGCGACGCCCCCAGGGGTATGGGTGCCAAGCGCCCAGACCAAAGCGCCGGAGCCGACGCGCCCGCAGCGACCGCCTCCAGCCCACAGCGCCGTCGCCGCGCCTCGCAAGCTGCGGGATCATGAGCCAGCCGCCGGAGGCCACTCCCGCTGAGCTGCAGCACGCGATGAGTCCCTCGCGTGCCTTCATCCTCCGGCCGGTGGCAACCTCGCTGCTGATGGTGGCCATCGTGCTGGCGGGCCTGGTCGGCTTCAAGTTTTTGCCGCTGTCGGCTTTGCCACAGGTCGATTACCCGACAATTCAGGTCCAGACGCTCTACTCCGGTGCCAGCCCTGAAGTGATGGCGCAAACCGTGACGGCACCGCTGGAGCGCCAGTTCGGCCAGATGGCCGGGCTGCAGCGCATGAGTTCCACCAGCGCCGCCGGGGTGTCCATCGTCACGTTGCAGTTTGGCCTGGGGCTCACGCTGGATGTGGCCGAGCAGGAAGTGCAGGCCGCCATCAATGCCGGCGGATCACTGCTGCCGGCCGATCTGCCGGCACCGCCAATCTACGCCAAGGTCAACCCCGCCGATGCACCAGTGCTGACGCTGGCCATCACCTCCGACACGCTGCCGCTGACGGAAGTGCAGAACATCGTCAGCACCCGGCTGGCCCTGAAAATCAGCCAGGTCAGCGGCGTTGGACTGGTGTCGCTCAGCGGTGGCCAGCGCCCTGCCGTGCGTATTCAGGCGGACACGCGTGCCTTGGCCTCTTTCGGGCTGGGACTCGATTCGCTGCGAACGGCCATTGCAGCGGCCAACGCCAATGGTGCCAAGGGCAGCATCGACGGCCCGACCCGGGCCTATTCCATCAATTCCAACGACCAGCTGCTGGCGGCCGCCGACTACAAGAACCTGATCATTGCCTACCGCAACGGCGCGGCGGTTCGTGTCGCGGATGTGGCAAACGTGGTGGACAGCGCCGAAAACATCAAGCTCGGCGCCTGGAGTGGCCTGAAGCCCGCCATCATTTTGAATGTGCAGCGCCAGCCCGGCGCCAATGTGATTGCCACGGTTGATGCCATCAAGGCTCGCCTGCCCGAGTTGAGCTCTGGCTTGCCCACTTCCATCAAGGTGGATGTGCTGAGCGACCGCACCACCGGGATACGCGCCTCGGTGCTGCACGTCGAAATTGAGCTGCTGCTGGCCGTGCTGCTGGTGGTGCTCGTCATCTTCGCGTTTTTGCACAACCTGCGCGCCACCGTGATTGCCAGTTTGGCCGTGCCGATTTCGCTGATTGGCACCTGCGGTGCGATGTACCTGCTGGGCTACAGCCTGAACAACCTCAGCCTGATGGCGCTGACGATTGCCACCGGCTTCGTGGTGGACGATGCCATCGTGATGATTGAAAACATCTCGCGCTATATCGAAAAAGGCGAGGCGCCCATGGCGGCCGCGCTCAAGGGCGCCAAGCAGATCGGCTTCACCATCATCTCGCTGACGGTCTCGCTGATTGCGGTGCTGATTCCGCTGCTTTTCATGGGCGATGTGGTCGGGCGACTGTTCCGCGAATTTGCCATCACGCTGGCCATCACCATTTTGATCTCGGCGGTGGTGTCGCTCACGCTGGTGCCCATGATGTCGGCGCGCTGGTTAAAAAGAGCCCCCACGCTTGTCGCTTCGCGTACTGCGCTGCCCCCCGAGGGGACTGGCCTGGCTTGGGGCGGCCCGGCGCTGGCGGCCGCATCCGCTCCGCCAACACCCGAAGGGATCGTCGACCGCACCAGTGCACGGCTGCAGCAGTTTTTTGATGGCGTGATCGCGCGCTATGACCGCTGGCTGCGCTGGGTGCTTCAGCACCAGGGCGCTACGCTGCTCGTCGCACTTGGCACCCTGCTGCTGACGGTGCTGCTGTATGTGCTGATTCCCAAAGGCCTTTTCCCCACACAGGACACGGGCCAGTTGCAGGCCAGGGTCGAAACCGCCAAGTCGGTGTCGTATGCCCGCATGGCAGAACTGCAGCAGGCGGCGGCCAAAGCCATTCTTGAAGACCCCGATGTGGAAACGCTGAGTTCCTTCATCGGTGTGGACGCGGCCAACAACACCATGCTGCATACCGGGCGCATGCTGATCAACCTCAAACGCGCGCGCATCGGAAGCCAGCAGGAAACAATGGACCGGCTGAAGGTGCGCGCGGGCCAGATCGCCGGCGTCACACTGTACCTGCAACCGACGCAGGATTTGACGATTGACGCCGAAACCGGCCCGACGCAATTCCGCGTGTCACTTGAAGGCTCGGACAACGCAATGGTGTTGCAATGGGCCACCCAGCTGACGCAGCGCATGCAGCAACTGCAGAGCCTGCGCAATGTGGCGTCGGATGCCGACGCCAGCGGTGCCTCGGCCTACATCGACGTGGACCGCGATACGGCGTCGCGCCTGACCATCACCACCTCGTCGATTGACGACGCGCTCTACAGTGCTTTTGGCCAGCGCATCGTCTCGACAATTTTTACCGAAACCAACCAGTACCGCGTGATTCTGGAGGCCCTGCCAGACCCCTTGCGCACCTTGACCTCACTGGGCAATCTGCCGCTTAAAACCGGCTCGGGCAGCACCACCCCGCTGTCGGCGATCGCCACCATTACCGAGCGGCCTGCGCCCCTGCAAATCACCCATGTGGCCCAGTACCCGGCCACCACGCTAAGCTTTGACACCGCGCCCGGTGTGTCGTTGGGCAAGGCGGTGGATGAGATCAGGCAGGCGGCGAAAGACATCGCACTGCCCGCCAGCGTGACCCTGACTTTTCTGGGCGCGGCGGGAGCTTACCAGTCGTCGCTGTCCAACCAGCTATGGCTGATTCTGGCGGCCGTGGTTTGCGTTTACATCGTGCTGGGTGTTCTGTATGAAAGCTATATCCACCCGCTGACGATTATTTCGACCCTGCCGTCTGCCGGTGTGGGCGCTTTGCTGGCCCTGATGATCAGCGGCTCGGACCTGGGGGTGATTGGCATCATCGGCATTATTTTGTTGATCGGCATTGTGAAAAAGAACGCCATCATGATGATCGACTTTGCGATTGATGCCGAGCGCAATGAAGGCAAGTCGGCGCAGGACGCGATCCACCAGGCGGCCTTGCTGCGCTTTCGCCCGATTCTGATGACCACGCTGGCGGCGCTGTTTGCCGCCGTGCCGTTGATGCTGGGCTGGGGTGATGGCGCCGAACTGCGGCGGCCGCTGGGCCTGAGTATTTTCGGCGGCCTGATCGTGAGTCAGGTGTTGACGCTGTTCACCACGCCGGTGATTTATTTGGCGTTTGACCGGCTGGGGCAAAGGTTTGGGCGGAAGGCTCTGAGCTGATGCTTCTTTTTTCTGATTTTTATGCTTTTTGTGGCTCTAGCGCTTTGGGTACGGGTGTATCAAGCTATTTAATTGATAGCGGACTTGATTTTCTCTTCGTGGGTTTGCTGGCCGGGGCTACCCCCGGCCAGCCAGACATCGAGCCGACCCTGAAGCCAGGACCTACCGCCGGATTAAGACTCCCAGCAGGAGCCCATCCATGAACCTCTCCGAGCCCTTTGTCCGCAGGCCCGTCGGGACAGTGCTGCTGACCATCGGCCTGGCATTAGCCGGCATTGGCGCCTTTTTTGTGCTGCCGGTTTCGCCGCTGCCGCAGGTGGACTTTCCCACCATCTCGGTCAGTGCATCAGTGCCCGGCGCCAGCCCTGCCACCATGGCCAGCAGCATTGCGACGCCGCTG
>DASUIO010000252.1:0-2551 GCA_036279755.1 Polaromonas sp.
GCCGCCTGCGCCAGGCTCACGGAAAACACGCGTGAAAGCTCGGGCAGCATGGCGTCGCAAATGCGCTGCGCCGCCATGCTGGCGAACGTAGCAAAGGAGAGCAGCAGGATGGAACGTCGCGTCGCCGCGGAAAGGGGTGCAAGGACGGTGGTGGTCACGGGCAAAAGGGGGTTCAAACAGCGGAGGGTGGTGTCCATGAAGGCGGCCAGCTGTTCGCGCAGCGGGGCATTGACTTTATCGAGTGGGAGTATACGAGCGCGGTTGAGTTGCTCACGGCAGTTCTGCTCCCGGTGCAGGCCGCCGACGTGGGCATCAACAAGGCCAGAACCTTCAATATTCAGCGCGCGATGCATCGCCCCATGCTGGGCATTCGCCTGTCATCAAGGCTCAAGGGGCGCAAAAAATCAGTAGGGATTCGTCGGGACCAGAACGCCGACTTCGGCTGAGATGTTGTAGGTCGCCAAGCCCGATCCTGACCATGAAGACAGATTGAAACTGCCGCTGCCCGAAAGTCGCGTGACCATCACGTTGCGGAATGTCAGCGGCTGCTTCATCGCGCAGACCACAGGCGATTGGCTGGGACTCAAGAAATAGACTGATCCCACGCCCACTCGCATGGCCGTAAATCGCTGATTTTTCGTCGAACCGGCACTACCTTCCACCAGCAGAGCGGTTTCAACGTCGACACCAATGCCGCGCGCGGCGTCGAACGCGAGTGTTCCGCCATCACACCCCATTTGTATTCCCCCAACAATGCTCGGCTTGATCGTGCGCGCCACGAAGGCCAGCAAGCGCCCCATGCGGTCCCGTGTGTCGAGGTGCGCGTCGGCGATGGTTGCAGCGAGGCCCGGCGCGGTGAGAAAGCCCGTATCTATCGTCATGTAGCGGTTGTAGGGATCAGCCAGCGCCTTGTCAGAAGTCACGGTGCCGTTAAGCGCGGCAAAGTCGAACTCGCCGAGGACTGCCAGCCCGGCACTGGTGCCGCCCATCGGCACATTGCTTTGCATCATGGTCTGCAGCAGCGTAGCCAGCTTGGTGTTTTTCCAGAGCTTGATGTAGTCGCTTTGATCCCCGCCGGCAATGAACACAGCATTTGCCCTGCTGACCGTTGGCAGCACAAAGTTGTCGTCGTTTGCGGCGTCCGTGTTCTTTATCACCAGGGTTTCCACCGAAGTCACACCGCCCATGTCGTAGATGTAGCTGTTGTAACCGTCGGCCCCTGACGCGCGGATCACGACAAAATGGCCACCCCCTGATTTCTGGATCATCCACTTGAAAGCATCATCCACATCGGGGCCTCCCCCCATCAGCACCACCGACGACGCCGTGGGACTCGGCAACGCCACGACTGCCGACACATCTCCTGTTGGGTAATAATCGTAAGCCGGCTTGGGTTGGCTGCCCGCCAAGGCCATGCCACACGAGGCCGTCAGCAATAGGCCCAAGCCCCAACTGACCAAGGATCGCCTCGACAGCCAGTGTTTCACGATGTTGGAGTAAGAGGAAGTGTTCATGATCATTGGCCGGAATGACACGCGGCGTTCGATGGATGGTGATGGCGCGACTCTGATGCGGTCTATTTAGCTTGTCAAGTGCAGTATTCTTTTTGGCGTGCAGGCTTGATAAACCTCAATCAACATCAGGAGTCATGATTTGCAAAAACTGCCCTTTCTCGCTGCCCTGCTCTGCAGCCTTGCCTCTGCGCAGGCGGCCGGGCCTGTACCCGCCACCGCAGCGCAGCACCCCATCGTGGGAAGCTGGACCTGGGCACTGCCGGGCAAGCCCTGTGCAGAAACCTATAAATACCGCGCCAACGGCACGCGAACGGGTACCAGCGGTGAGGAAGCCACGCTAAGCGACTATGAAATCTCGCCCGTTCCCAGTTTGCTGGGCTTTTATCGGCTGGTCGAAACCGTCACAGACACAAACGGCAAGCGGGATTGCTCAGGCGACCTGCATGAGGAATCAGCCGAGCGCGTCACCCGGTTTATCCAGTTCAGCCCGAAGGGGGACCAGCTCATCGTCTGCAAAACCGAGTCGCTGCAGGCTTGCTTCGGACCCTTGCAACGGGTTCCTTGAGGGGGGCGATTTTCAGCATGCCTCACTCAATCAGCGACGGCAGAACGCCGGGCTCAAAATGCTGGCCAATGTAATCAGCCAGCCCTTCAAACACTGACTCGAGCGTGGGGGTGGCGGCGCCAAACAGGGCCTGCAGCACGCCGGGGTCTTCAAACATACCGTGCAAATACAGGCCCAGCACATTGCCGGCGGCGTTTTGCCAGGCGAGGGCTTGGGGCATGACCGGGTACGCGATGTCGCCTGCGGCGGCCATGGCTGAGTGGGGCGATGTTTGGCCGTGGTGGATTTCATAGCCCTGCACAGCAACACCCGACAAGCTGGCCCACGGCCCGCGCACGGATGAAAACACGGCGTGCTTGTGCTGCACGGTTTTGGCTTCGTCAAACACGGTGACCAGGGGCAGCAGCCCCAGGCCTGGGCCGTTGCCGTCAATGCCGTGCGGGTCAATCAGGGCTTCGCCCAGCATTTGCAG
>DASUIO010000253.1:0-2939 GCA_036279755.1 Polaromonas sp.
GCGGCCCACAACGCCTTTATCGCCAGTGTTTTCCGGCTGATGAACGACGCACGCTCCGAAGCCGAGTGGGGCATGCTCAAGCGCGGCAGTGCCACGCCCGAGCGGCGGCTGGAGTACCAGCAGGAGCACCGCGCGCTGGTGGCGGCGCTGAAATATCGCGATGCCGTTCGAGCCAAAGCGCTTTGTACCACGCACCTGGTTCATGTGCGCGGCAATATGCTGGGCTACTGAATCCGCTGATCTGTCAGGCAGCTTGCAACGGCGGAACACTACGTCTGAAGCAGGCCGCGCCGACGCCGGGAACAAGCTGTGCCAAGATGCAGGGCAACATCAAAAATTTGCAAGAGGACTCCATGAACAGATCCACCGCAGCTTGGGACCCCCAATGGCTGGACCGCATGTATAACAACCGCAAGCTGGTGCCCGAGCATGCCTCCCACCTCGCGCGCTGGGCGCAAGACTCCCAAAGCGCACGCGAGCGGCTGCCTCGCCAGCTGGACCTGCCCTACGGCAACAAGCCCGGCGAGAAACTGGATATTTTCCCGGCCAGCCAGGCAGGACGGGGGCGAGCGGGTGCACCGGTGCTGGTGTTCATCCATGGCGGCTACTGGCGTGCGCTGGACAAGGCCGATCACTCCTTCATAGCGCCTGCATTGACGCAGGCCGGTGCCTGTGTGGTGGTGCCCAACTACACCCTGTGCCCGGCGGCGACCATTCCTCAAATTGCCCTGCAAATGGTCGAGGCGCTGGCGTGGACCTGGCGCCACATCGCCGAATACGGAGGTGACCCGCAACGCATCACGGTCGCCGGGCACTCCGCCGGTGGGCATCTGGCGGCCCTGCTGCTGACCTGTGGCTGGAAAGACCATGCGCCTGATCTGCCGCCAGACCTGATCAGGAACGCGCTCTCCATTTCAGGCTTGTACGATCTGGAACCGATCCGCCACACACCGTTTCTCTCCGACTTGAGGTTGACGCCGGAGCAGGTGCAGCAAGCCAGCCCGGCCTTGCTGCCGCGCCCGAGCCTGGGCACGCTCTACAGCGTGGTTGGGGCAGACGAAAGCGCCGAGTTCTTGCGCCAGAACTTGTTGATCCGGCAAGCTTGGGGCTTTGAGACCGTACCCGTCTGCGAATCGCTTTTTGGGCTTAACCACTTCAGTATGCTGGAAGCCTTGGCCGAGCCGAAACACCGCCTGCATGGGCTGGCGCTGGAACTGCTGCAGTCCACGGCCTAGATATTCACGTCGTACTCAAGTGCGACGTCCGACGCCGCTAGGCCGCCACGAATCGCCCAGTTCTCGCGCGGCGCTTCGCGCACCATTACTTTGAGGTGGTCGGCGGGAATGCCGCACAGTCCGAGGTTCTGCACGATCGCCTGATAGAGCGCGCGTTTGGTCTCGGCAGAGCGTCCGATGAAGCAGTCAATGCTGACCAGCGTGTACCGCTCGCCCTTGTCCTGAGGCCCCACAAAGCGGTGCGGCTCGTGGACGAAAAGGCGGACCAGCATGGTCCAGTGCGGCACTTTGAGTGCCGCCATCATCCCGGCCCGCACGGCGTCGATGATGGCGGTTTCTTCGTCACGCGAATATTGCCGGCGTATTTCAATGGCTGCAGTTGGCACGAATCCTCGCTTTCATGGTTGGCGATAACTTTACTCTCCCGACACCTTCAGTCCTGCAGGCCTCACATCAGCAGATCTTCGCTGGCGTTGTTGCCACCCAAAATCACGTAGTTGACCTTGCGGATGTCCATGAGTTTTTTGCCACCGGCGTAGCTGATGGCGCTCTGGATGTCTTCTTCCATCTCGCGCAGCGTGTCTTGCAGGCTGCCCTTGACGGGCTCCAGAATGCGCTTGCCCTCGACATGTTTGTACTCGCCCTTGTTGAAGTCCGAGGCGCTGCCGTAGTACTCCTTGAAGAGATTGCCATCGACTTCGACGGTTTTTCCTGGGCTTTCTTCCAGGCCCGCCAGCATGGCGCCAATCATCACCATGGTGGCACCAAAGCGCACTGATTTGGCAATGTCGCCATGCTCCCTTATGCCGCCGTCCGCAATGATGGGCTTGGTCGCCACGCGCGCGCACCACTTGAGCGCCGACAGCTGCCAGCCGCCGGTGCCAAAGCCGGTCTTCATTTTGGTGATGCAGACTTTGCCCGGACCAATGCCCACCTTGGTCGCGTCGGCACCCCAGTTTTCCAGGTCAATCACCGCTTCGGGCGTGCCGACGTTGCCGGCAATCACGAACGAAGCGGGCAGTTTTTGCTTCAGGTAAGCAATCATTTTTTGCACGGTGTCGGCGTGGCCGTGCGCCACGTCAATCGTGATGTACTCGGGCGCCAGTCCTTCAGCCACCAGCTGGTCCACCGTGTCGTAGTCGGGCTTTTTGATGCCCAGCGATATCGACGCATACGCGCCTTGGGCCTTCATGGCCTTGACGAACTGGAGGTTGTCCAGGTCAAAGCGGTGCATCACGTAGAAATAGCCATTTTTTGCCAGCCAGGCGCAGATGTCTTCGTTGACCACCGTTTTCATATTGGCCGGCACCACCGGGATGCGGAAAGTGCGGCCACCCAGCATGACCCCGGCGTCACATTCGGAGCGGCTTTCCACGCGGCATTTGCGCGGCAGCAGCAGGATGTTGTCGTAGTCGAAAATTTCCATAATCCAAGCTCTCCAGAAATTGTTGATAACAGGAGGGCACTTGGACTGGACCGGTCTGGAAAGGCATCAGGGTGATGCGCAAACAAAAAACCGGGCGCAATTGCTTGGGCCCGGTAACCGATTCTAAGCGCCTGGGCACCTTGGCGTGATGGGCGGCCGCTATACCTGTTGTACGCAGAGGCCAATGGGCAAGGATGTCTGGGTGCTTTCTTACAATAGGGGATGTTCTCAGAAGTCGCGCCCACATCTCCCCTCTTGCAAAACCTTAATCCGGAGCA
>DASUIO010000254.1:0-4217 GCA_036279755.1 Polaromonas sp.
GCTGGCCCTGGTGGGCTGGCTCAAGGGTGGACTGGGCCATGTCAATGTGCTCGGGTCGGTGATTTTTGCGGGCATGAGCGGCACCGCCATTGCCGATGCAGCAGGCTTGGGAACGATTGAGATCAAGGCCATGCAGGAGCATGGCTACTCGGCCGAATTTGCCGTCGGCGTGACCGCCGCATCGGCAACGCTGGGCCCCATCATTCCGCCCAGCCTGCCCTTTGTGATTTACGGCATGATGGCCAACGTCTCGATCGGTGCGCTGTTCCTGGCCGGCTTGCTGCCCGGCCTGCTGCTGGCCCTGCTGATGATGCTCACGGTGGCCTATTTCGCCCACAAAAACAAATGGGGTGCCGACATCAAGTTCTCAGGGAGCCGACTGGCCAAGGCACTGATCGAGCTGGCCGTCGTGGCGAGCTGGCCACTGGTGCTGTGGTGGCTGATCAATGCGGGCGCACCACCCCAAGCCACGGTCTTTCTGGGCCTTGTCGCGCTGTTTGTACTCGACAAGATTTTCAGTTTTGAAGCGGTGTTGCCCATCATGACGCCGGTGCTGCTGATTGGCGGCATGACGACCGGCCTGTTCACACCCACCGAGGGCGCGATTGCGGCCTGCGTGTGGGCCATGGTGCTGGGCTTCGCCTGGTACCGAACGCTGAAGTTCAAGATGTTCGTCAAGGTCTGCCTGGACACGGTAGAGACCACCTCGACCGTGCTGTTCATCGTAGCCGCCGCATCGATCTTTGGCTGGATGCTGACCGCCACCGGCGTGACAACCGATATCGCCAAATGGGTACTGGGCTTCACGCAAGAGGCCTGGGTATTTCTGCTGCTGGCCAACCTCTTGATGCTGTTTGTCGGCTGCTTTCTCGAGCCCACCGCAGCCATCACCATCCTGGTGCCCATCTTGCTGCCCATCACCCAGCAGCTGGGCATTGATCCGGTCCACTTCGGGCTGGTGATGGTGCTCAATTTGATGATAGGCCTGCTGCATCCGCCCATGGGCATGGTATTGTTTGTGCTGGCCCGCGTGGCCAAGCTGTCGGTGGAACGCACGACGATGGCGATCCTGCCGTGGCTGGTGCCGCTGCTGCTCAGTCTGGGCATCATCACCTACTTCCCCAAGCTGGTGCTCTGGCTGCCGAAGATGTTTTATTGATTGACTATTGATGGATGTAGAGACCACCATATGACACCCTTTATCCGCCTTCATCCCGCCGACGACGTCCTGATTGCCCGAGCCCAATTGGTGGGCGGCACACAGGTCGAAAATATTATCGTCAAAGGCCTGATTCCACCCGGCCATAAAGTCGCCACGCACGCGCTGGCGGCAGGTGATCCGATTCGGCGCTACAACCAGATCATCGGGTTTGCCAGCCAGGCCATCGCACCCGGCGAGCATGTGCACACCCACAACCTGAACATGGGTCCCGCCAAAGGAGACTTTGCGCGCGACTATGCCATTGGCGCTGACGTGAAACCGGCGCCCGCACGGCGTGAAGCGACCTTCATGGGCATCAAGCGCCCCGATGGCCGCGTGGCCACACGCAACTACATCGGCATTTTGTCCAGCGTCAACTGCTCGGCTACCGCGGCGCGCGCTATTGCTGATCATTTTTCGAGGCAAAACAATTCTTCGGCTCTGAAGGATTTTCCCAACGTGGACGGTGTCGTCGCGCTCACGCATGGCACGGGTTGCGGCATGGACAGCGAAGGCGCGGGCATGCAGCTATTGCAGCGCACGCTGGCAGGCTACGCCACCCACGTCAATTTTGCAGGCGTATTGGTCGTGGGGCTGGGTTGCGAGGCCAACCAGATCAACGCCTGGCTGGCCCACAGCGCCCTGCGCGAAGGAGAAAACTTCCGCGTTTTCAATATTCAGGACAGCGGCGGCACGCGCCGGGCGGTGGACAAGGGCATTGCCCTGATCAAGGAGATGCTGCCGCGTGCCAACGCCGTTACGCGCGAACCCTGCAGTGCCTCCCACATCACCATCGGCCTGCAATGCGGCGGCTCGGATGGCTACTCGGGCATCAGCGCCAACCCGGCGCTCGGCGCGGCGGTTGATTTGCTGGTCGCGCATGGCGGCACGGCCATCCTGAGCGAGACCCCCGAAATTTACGGGGCCGAGCATTTGCTCACGCGCCGCGCCGTGCGCCCCGAGGTGGCTGAAAAACTGATTGCCCGCATCAAATGGTGGGAGCACTACACCGAGATCAACGACGGCGAGATGAACAACAACCCCTCGCCGGGCAACAAGGCCGGCGGCCTCACCACGATTCTTGAAAAATCACTGGGCGCGGTGGCCAAGGGCGGCACCACCAATTTGAATGCGGTCTACGAATATGCCGAACCTGTCAGCGAACACGGCTTTGTCTACATGGACACCCCCGGCTACGACCCGGTCAGCGCCACGGGCCAGGTGGCCGGCGGCGCCAACCTGATCTGCTTTACCACCGGCCGCGGTTCGGCCTATGGCTGCGCGCCCTCGCCTTCGCTCAAGCTCGCCACCAACTCGGCCCTGTGGCAGCGCCAGGAAGAGGACATGGACCTCAACTGCGGCGAAATCATCGACGGCGGCACGTCCATTCAGGAAATGGGCCAGCGCATTTTTGAGCAGGTGCTGGCAACGGCCTCCGGCGAGCAGAGCAAAAGCGAAAAACACGGCTACGGGCAAAACGAGTTTGTTCCTTGGCAGGTCGGCGCCGTGATGTAAGGTTTAATATGAAAAAAGCCATTCAATCCCAATATTTAAGGGCGCAGTGCGCTACTATTTTAGTAGCGTCAGGCAGCTCGAGAGACGAGGCGGACAAAGTCTCCGCTAACCTGGTGATGGCCAACCTGAGTGGCCATGACTCCCATGGTGTGGGCATGCTGCCGCGCTACGTGGACGCCGTGCTCGAAGGCGGCCTGACCCCCAACGCCAGCGTGCAGACCGTGCTCGATACCGGCGCGCTGCTCACACTGAACGGCCAGCGCGGTTACGGCCAGGTGATTGGCGAGCAGGCCATGACGCTTGGCATGGCCCGTGCCAAAACGCACGGCAGCTGCATCATGGCGCTGGCGCAGACGCACCACCTCGGGCGCATCGGCCACTTTGCCGAGATGGCCGTGGCGCAAGGGCTGGTATCGCTGCATTTTGTCAACGTCATGACGCGCCCGGTGGTCGCACCCTGGGGCGGCGCCGATGGGCGCTATGGCACCAATCCCTGCTGCATCGGCATCCCCCTGAACGATCGGCCGCCCTTTGTGCTCGACTTTGCCACCAGCCGTGTCGCCCAGGGCAAGATGCGCGTCGCGTACAACCAGGGGCGAGAGGTTCAGCCCGGCCTGCTGATGGACGAGCACGGCCACCCCACCACCAACCCGGGCGTTGTGGTGGTGCCGCAAGCCAACGGCTTGTTTGGCGCCCTGATGCCGTTTGGAGAACACAAAGGCTACGGACTTGCGGTGGCCTGCGAACTGCTGGGCGGCGCACTCACTGGCGGCGGCACCTGGCACCAGACCGGTGTGCAGGGCCGTGCGGTGATCAACAGCATGCTCACCATCCTGATTGATCCGGCCAAGCTCGGTACCCAGACCGCACTTGAAACCGAAGCGCTCGCCTTCGTCGACTGGCTGCGGCAAAGCCCGCCTGCAGAGGGCTTCGAAGGCGTGCAGATTGCCGGAGAGCCCGAGCGCAAGGCACGCCTGCAGCGTGAGCGCGATGGCATTGAAATTGACCTCCACACCTGGCAGGAAATTGTGGATGCCGCAGACAAGGTGGGCGTGAAGCTCTGAACCGGCAGGATCAGGCCGGCCTGGCGTTCCGGTTGACTCCCCGGTTGATGTCCTTTAGCGCCGGCACAACACCGTACGACTGCATCTGGCCCAGCCAGTATGTGACGCGAGGAGTCCAGCGTGCATCCTGCGGCAGCGCCTTCACGGTGGCCGGCGCATCGCCCCGGTGTTGTTTCGCAGTGGCCTGCAACACCTCGGCCAGCGGATCAGACAGCGCGTAGCTGGCGCCCCGCTCGTCTTCGCCCAGGCAATAGCGCATCCACACCGCGGCAGCAAATGCCAGGTGCTCGGCGGAGCCGCCGCTGTCCAGCTGCGCTAATGCAGAAGGCGGCCAGCGCTGCGGGATCTTCTGCGAGTTGTCTGTGGCAATCTGGTGCACGCTGTGCTTGAGGGCCGGGTTGGCAAAACGCGCCAGCAAGGCATCCCGGTAAGTTGCG
>DASUIO010000255.1:0-3848 GCA_036279755.1 Polaromonas sp.
ATCATGTTTTTTTCCATCTCGCTGCACGCCTTGCCGGTCTCGGGGAGCGATACCTGGCTGCATTTCATCATGCCCACCATTGCGTTGGGTTATTACGTGGCGCCGGCCTTCATGCGGCTGATCCGCGCCGGGATGATTGAAGTGCTGGAGGCAGATTACATCCGCACCGCGCGCGCCAAAGGCTTGCCGGCGGGCACGGTGATTTTCAAGCACGCGTTGCGCAATGCCATCGTTCCGGTGGTGGCGCTGACCGCGGTGCAACTGGGTTTTCTGCTGGGCGGCTCGGTGGTGATCGAGACCATCTTTGCGCTTGATGGATTGGGCTATCTGGCGTACCAGAGTATTACGTTCAAGGACTATCCCGTGATGCAAATCATTGTGCTGCTGCTTTCGGTGATTTATGTGGTCCTGACGCTGGCCTCGGACATTGCCAATGCCTGGCTTGACCCCCGCATCCGGGTGGCCTGACGCATGAATGAATCGACAAAAGCTGCTGCATGGCAGCGTATTTCGCGCACACCCGCTTTTGCCATCGGCGCCGGACTGCTGCTGCTGATCCTGCTGCTGGCTGTTCTTGCGCCCTGGATTTCACCGCACGACCCGTATGCGCAAGACCTGGTCAACCGCACCGTGCCACCCGCCTGGTATGCCAAGGGCTCCTGGCTGCACCCGCTTGGCACCGACCCGCTGGGGCGGGATTACCTCTCGCGCGTGCTGTATGGCGCGCGCATTTCTCTATTGATCGGTATCAGCGTGGCTGTCATTTCCGGGCTGATTGGATCCACCATGGGCATGCTGGCCGGGTACTTTGGCGGTAAGACTGACATGCTGGTGACATTTCTGGTGACGACGCGTTTATCCATGCCCGTCATTCTGGTTGCCTTGGCGACGGTAGCCATGATCGGTGGTTCACTCTGGGTGGTTATTCTCGTGCTGGGCTTGCTTAAATGGGATCGCTTTGCGGTGGTCATGCGCAGTGCCACGCAGCAGGTGCGCTCGCTTGACTACGTGGCAGCCGCGCAAGCGGCGGGTGCGTCAACTCGCCGCATCCTGCTGGGCGAGGTGCTGCCCAATGTGATGCCTCAGCTCATCGTGGTGGCCACACTGGAAGCCGCCAGTGCCATCCTGTTGGAGGCAGCCTTATCATTTCTGGGACTGGGCGTGCAGCCGCCGCTGCCATCCTGGGGCTTGATGATTTCCGAGGCCAAGGCCTATATGTTCTTTTCCTTCTGGCTGATCGCCATTCCCGGCGGCGCGCTTGCCGTGCTGATCTTTGCGATCAACCTGGCTGGCGATGGCTTGCATGATTTGCTGGCACCGCAGGGCAGATCATGAGCGCCACCGGCAGCATGAATGACGTTGTCCTGGACGTGCAGGGCTTGTCCGTGGACATTGCCACGGCGCATGGCACGCTGCACGCCGTGCGCAACGTGTCGTTTCAGGTCAAACGCGGCGAAACGCTTTGCATCGTGGGCGAGTCGGGCTGCGGCAAGTCCATGACCTCACTGGCCATCATGAGCCTGCTGCCGAAGCTGGCCCGGCGGAGCGCTCAACAACTCGCCTTCCTGGGCGAAGACCTGAGCCAAGCCAGCCCCAAGCGAGTCAACGACCTGCGTGGAAACAAGATGGCCATGATTTTCCAGGAGCCGATGACCGCGCTGAACCCGGCCTACACGATCGGTGACCAGCTGATGGAGCCCTATCTCCATCATCGCAAAAGCGGTCAGGCGCAAGCGCGCGAGCGCGCCGTTGAACTTCTGGGTAAGGTGGGTATTGCGTCTGCCGCGGAGCGACTGGGCCAGTACCCGCATCAGCTCTCGGGTGGCTTGCGTCAGCGCGTGATGATCGCCATGGCCCTGATGTGCGGGCCGGAGTTGTTGATCGCCGACGAGCCCAGCACGGCGCTGGACGTCACGATTCAAGCGCAGATCCTGCGGCTGTTGGCGGACCTGCAACAGGAGCTCGGCATCGCGATGGTGCTGATCACGCACGACCTCGGTGTGGTGGCGCGTATTGCCCACCGCGTGGCCGTGATGTACGCGGGCGAGGTCGTGGAGGAAGGGTCGGCACGTGAACTATTTGCTACACCACACCACCCCTACACCCAGGGTTTGCTTCGGTGCATTCCCATTCCCGGGCGGACCGCTCCCGGCGAAAAACTCGGGTCCATCCCCGGCGTGGTACCGTCCTTGGTCGGCGAATTTCAGGGTTGCGGTTTTCGGGACCGCTGCGAATTTGCGCAGGCGGCGTGCGCGCAGACCGTGGCAATGCAAAGCTCGCCAGCGGGTCAACGCTGGCGCTGCGTTCTGCCGGAGCTGCCGGCATGAGCGCCCTGCTGCAAGCGCACGCGCTGACGCGTTCCTTCACGATTGGCGGCGGCTTCTTCCAGCCGCGTCGGACACTGCACGCCGTCAGCGGCGTCGATCTTGTCATCAACCAGGGGGACGTGCTCGGCATCGTTGGCGAATCGGGTTGTGGAAAATCGACGCTGGCGCGCATGCTGCTGGGTCTCACAACACCTAGCACCGGCACCATCGCGCTGGGCGGTGAAGACATTCGCACGCTCGGGCGTCGTCATGTGGCCCGGCGCGTGCAGCCCGTGTTTCAGGATCCCTACTCGTCGCTCAACCCGCGCCGCAGCATCGCCTCCATCGTGGCACTGCCGCTGGAGGTCCATCACGTTGGCACGTCTTCAGAGTGCCGCACCAAGGCCATCGACATGCTGGAACGGGTGGGCCTGCCCGCGCGCCATGCCGACAGCACGCCGGGCCAGTTGTCAGGCGGCCAGCGTCAGCGGGTTGCGATTGCGCGCGCGCTGGTCATGCGCCCTGAAATTGTGATCTGCGACGAGCCCACGTCGGCGCTCGATGTGTCAGTGCAGGCACAAATACTCAACCTGCTGCTGGACTTGCGCCGCGAGTTCAATTTGACCTATGTGTTTATCAGCCACAACCTCGCGGTGGTGGAACATATCGCCACCGAGGTCGCGGTGATGTACCTGGGAAAGGTGGTGGAGCAGGCCAAGACCGCCACGCTGTTCGCACATCCGCGCCATCCGTACACCCAGGCTTTGCTGGCATCCGTCTTGACGCCCGAACCCGGGCTCGGCATTCCGGAAACTGGCCTGGGCCTGGCCTTTCCTGATCCGCTCAACCCGCCACCGGGTTGCCCATTTCATCCACGTTGCCCGCAGCGCCTGCCGCATTGCAGCAGCGTGGTGCCGATACTCAACCAGGGTGCGCAGGGCATTCCTGGTTCTGTCTCTTGCCATCTGTATCCGTCAGCGCACCCCCCCATCACAGGACCAGCACCATGAGCCGTTCACAAGCTATTCAGCAAGCACAATCTCAATTTGATTCGGGCGAGTTCCAGCTGACGCTGGCGCGTCGTGTTGCCATCCCCACCGAGAGCCAGAACCCGGAGCGTGGTGCGGTGCTGACCAGCTACCTTGACACCGAGATGCGCCCCGCGTTTGAAGCGATGGGCTTTGACTGCCAGACGCTGACGCACCCCAAGGCGCGCGCACCCTTCCTGTTTGCCCAGCGCATCGAGGACCCGGCCTTGCCCACGGTGTTCGGCTACGGCCATGGCGATGTGATTCGCGGGCTGGAATCGGAGTGGAAGCCGGGCCTCTCGCCCTGGCTGCTGACGGAATCCGAGGGCCGCTGGTATGGTCGCGGCATTGCTGACAACAAGGGCCAGCATTCGGTCAACATGCAGGCCATGGCCAACGTGCTCAAGACGCGCGGCAAGCTCGGCTTCAACGCCAAGTACCTGATCGAAATGGGCGAGGAAACCGGCTCGCCCGGCCTGCGCGAGCTGTGTGAAGCCAACAAGACACTGTTCAG
>DASUIO010000256.1:0-6088 GCA_036279755.1 Polaromonas sp.
AAATTGGAGACCCGCCGCTGATCACGCGGGCTCAGCGTGACCGTTCCGGCAGTAATTTCAACGAGTTCGGGCTTGGTCAACCAGGGGCTGTTATTGGAAAAATTACGCAACAGTTCGGAAACCCGCTCATTGGATTGCGCAACACCAGTGATCAGCACGGTCTGGTTATCCTGCTTCATACTGTTGATGTACACACCGTCGGGCAGTTGCCTGGCCAGCTCGTTCAGCAAGTAGACCGGCAAATTACGGTTCCCCTGCAAATCCTCCACGGCATTTTGGCGCGCCCGCAGCGAAGCGATCTCTGCCTGCAAAGTCGCGATGTCCTTGATCTGCCCTTCCAGACGGGTAATTTCTGATTTCAGAAACGTATTTTTCCCTTGCTGGCTTTCAATTTGAGCCAGGTACCAGGAATACACGACACCACAAATCAAGCCGCCAAGCAGCGCAGCCACGCCCAGCGCTGAATAAAACACTTCGCGCCTGCGCTTGCGTGCGGCTTCCCGGTGCGGGAGCAGATTGATCAGAATCACTGCAGAAACCTCCGCAAAGCCAGACCGCAAGAGGTCAAATAAGATGAGGCCTCATGCCGCATTTTCTTCTCCCGCACGGCATCGCCGAGCACCATGCCCTCAAAGGGATTGGCCAGCATGCAGGCGAACGAGGTTTGCTGCGTCACGGCATCGGCCAGACCGGGCAGGGCGGACGAGCCGCCCGCCAGCATCACGTAGTCAACCTTGTTGTGCGGTGTACTGGTAAAAAAGAACTGAAGCGCACGACCGATTTCCTGCGCGATGGTTTCAACAAAGGGCTTCAGAACCCCCGTCCCATAGTCTTCCGGCAGATCGCCGTTGCGCTTTTTAGTCTCCGCCTCTTCAAGCGAAAAACCGTACTGGCGAACAATCAGCTGCGTCAGTTGCTCGCCGCCAACCGCCTGATCGCGCTCGTACAAGACTTCGTCGTTCCTGATCACCTGCATGCTGGTGGTTAAAGCGCCCACTTCAAACAGGGCGACCATGGCATCCATGCCTTTGTTGGGCAGCAGGTTCTCGATAAGGCGGGCGGTTGCCAGGCGCGAGGCGTAGGACTCCACATCGATCACGATGGGTTTGAGCCCGGCAGCTTCCGCCAGACCCTGCCGGTCCTGCACTTTTTCCTTGCGCGAAGCGGCAATCAGCACTTCGACGTCGCCGCTGGACGTCGCACTGGGGCCCACCACACAAAAGTCCAGGCTGACCTCATCGAGCGAGAAGGGAATGTATTGATTGGCCTCGGTTTCGACCTGAAGCTCAAGTTCGGCATCACTCAGGCCGCCAGGCAGGATGATTTTCTTGCTAATGACCGCCGAGGCCGGCAGCGCCATCGCCACGTTCCGGGTGCGCGTCCCGCTCTTTTTGACCAGGCGGCGGACGGCATCGGCCACCTCATCAAACTTTTCGATATTGCCATCAGTGATCCAGCCACGCTCCAGCGGCTCCATCGCACAGCGATCAAGCACCAGGTTGCCGGCCTTGTCACGGCTCAGCTCCACCAGCTTGACGCTCGATGAACTGACATCAAGACCCAGTAAGGCGGGGGGCTGGCGGTTGAATAGCGATCCCGGAGAGATCAAGGCGGTCCCCAAATGACGGCTAATATGTAGCCCTGCATACTTAAGAAATTGCTTGAATAGTAGCAGTGAGCTCTTTGTTTGCTAAGGACTTTTTCTTTTTCAGGCATCAAGAGCGTTGTCAAAAGCAGACGGTCTTGACGGAGCGTGCAGGCAAGAGCCGGGACAAAACCCTGTCTGTAAACGTAAAAGTGTGGCGCTTTGGATAGCGCCTGATACATCCGGGTTTCCGGGTTTTTTATAATGCCCACGCGACTTTACGATTGCCCACATGCCCTCTCAGACTTCCAAGACCTCCTCTCCCAACACAAACGCCAGTCCCGTGAAGCAGCCCTCCTGGCAGCACTGGCTGATCAAACTCTCTTTATGGGGCGTTGGTCTGGCCGTGGCGGGTTTTGTCGGCATTCTCCTGTTTGTGGCCGTCGCACTGTCGGTCGCCTACCCTAATCTGCCAGATATTTCAGATTTATCAGACTACCGGCCCAAGCTGCCGCTGCGCGTTTATTCCGCCGACGGCGTGATGATTGGCGAGTTTGGCGAAGAGCGCCGCAATCTCACGCCCATCAAGGATATTCCACAGGTCATGAAAGACGCCGTTCTGGCGGTCGAGGACGCACGCTTCTTCTCGCATGGCGGAGTGGATTACCTTGGCGTGATCCGGGCCGGCCTGGCCAATTTGGGTCGCGCAAAAAGCCAGGGGGCATCCACCATCACCATGCAGGTCGCACGCAATGTTTACCTGTCCGCCGAAAAAAGCTATACCCGCAAAATTTATGAAATTTTGCTGACCTTCAAGCTGGAGCACTTGCTGACCAAGGACCAGATTCTTGAGATCTACATGAACCAGATTTTTCTGGGGAACCGGGCCTACGGCTTTGCGGCCGCCTCGGAGGCCTACTTTGGCAAGCCACTCAAAAGCGTTTCAATTGCCGAAGCCGCCATGCTGGCCGGGCTGCCGAAAGCCCCTTCAGCGTACAACCCCATCGTCAACCCCAAGCGCGCCAAGGCCCGCCAGCTCTACATCATTGATCGCATGGAAGAAAACGGCTTTATCACGGCCGATCAGGCCAAGGCGGCCAAAGAGGAAGAGATCAAGGTCAAAAGCGGGCCTGATACGGGCCGTGTGCATGCCGAATTCGTGGCTGAAACCGTGCGCCAGCTGATTTACAACCAATATGGCGACGAAACCTATACCCGCGGGCTCAATGTCACCACCACTTTGCGCGCCAGCGACCAAGCAGTCGCCTACAAGGCCTTGCGCAAGGGCATCATGGACTATGAGCGTCGGCAAATCTACCGGGGGCCGGAAAAATTCATCGACCTGCCCGCCAATCCCCAGGAGACGGAAGATGCGATTGACGAAGCATTGACCGACAACCCCGATAACGGCGACGTGATGTCGGCCGTGGTGCTGGAGGCCAGCCCCAAGCGGATTCTCGCGATGCGCCAAAACAGCGAAACGCTTGAAATCACCGGAGAAGGCCTCAAGCCCGCGCAGTCCGGCTTGACTGACAAGGCGGGGCCCAATATCAAGATCCGCCGCGGCGCCCTGATTCGCGTTGCCAGAACCCCCAAAAATACCTGGGAAATTACCCAGTTGCCTGAAGTTGAAGGTGCTTTTGTGGCGCTGGATCCGCGTGATGGCTCCATCCGTGCGCTGGTCGGCGGCTTTGATTTTCAGAAAAACAAGTTCAACCACGTGACCCAAGCCTGGCGCCAGCCGGGCTCCAGCTTCAAGCCTTTTATCTACTCGGCCGCGCTGGAGCGCGGTTTCACCCCGGCCACCGTGGTCAATGACGCACCGTTGTTTTTCGACGCTGGCGTCACGGGCGGTCAGCCGTGGGAGCCCAAGAACTACGACGGCAAATTCGAAGGCCCCATGAACTTGCGGACCGGTCTGAAAAAATCAAAAAACATGATTTCCATCCGTATCCTCCAGGCCATAGGCCCGCAGTATGCGCAGGACTGGATCAGCCATTTCGGTTTCGAAGCGGCAAAACACCCGGCTTACCTCACCATGGCGCTGGGCGCTGGTTCCGTGACTCCCATGCAAATGGCGACGGCGTATTCGGTTTTTGCCAATGGGGGCTACCGCGTCAATCCCTACCTGGTCACAAAAATCACCGACCAGCGCGGCAAGGTCCTGCTGGAAACCAAACCGCCCGTGCTGGATGAATCGGCCAGAGCCATCGATGCGCGCAATGCCTTCATCATGGACAGCCTGCTTCAAGAAGTGGCCCGTTCAGGTACGGCCGCCCGGGCGCAGGCGACGCTCAAGCGCCCTGATCTTTTTGCCAAAACCGGCACCACCAATGACTCGATAGACACTTGGCTCGTGGGGTTTCAGCCCACGCTCACGGCGGCGGTCTGGATGGGCTACGACACACCCAAAAACCTCGGTGATCGGGAGACCGGCGGCAGCTTGAGCCTGCCGATCTGGATCAACTTCATGGAATACGCTCTCAAAGGTGTGCCGGTGACTGAATATCCGCCGCCAGAGGGCGTCGTCAATATAGGTGGCGAGTGGTACTACAACGAGTACGCCAAGGGTGCCGGGGTCAGCAGCGTGGGCACGCAGGATCCGACGGCTGCGAGCACAGACCAGCCAGGCGGCGCCATTCAGGTACTGCCACCCTCCGATGAAAAGAAACGGATACTGGATCTGTTTAAAAACTGATCAGAACTGGCTTGGGCACGAGCCCCCGTTTTTTTTAGCCACCAGAGCCTCAGGCGGGCGCACTGAAAACCAGCGGCTGGCCCGCCTGCTCACTGGCGTTGCGCGACAGATTGGCAAAAAACTCGCTGGAATCCCGGGTATCCGTCCAGTGCGTGCTATTGAACTTGTAGTGAAATCCGCCCGCCCTGGCGGCCATCCAGATTTCCTGCAGCGGTTTTTGCAGATTGATGATGATCTGGCTGCGGTTTGAAAATGTCAGCGTGATCATGCCGCCAGTCCGCTGGTTGTCAATGTCAGCGTCGGTCTCATCATTGATCCGGTCGCAGGCCAACTCGATCGCCCTCAGTGCGCTCTCGGCCAGGTCCTGGTATTCAAGGTCCGTCATTACAATCCCATCATGGTTTTTTCAGTCCAAATTTTAGGCCGCCTTCAGGCTGCTGTTTTCAGGTATGGCCTTGCTGCTGTTGTGGTTGGCGCCGCGGCGCTGGCCGGCTGCGGCCAGAAGGGCCCGCTCTTTCTGCCCGTGCCCCCCATCGCGCCGCCTGCCACGCCCACCGCCGCACCGCCTGCCGCAGCCGCCCCGGCTGCGGCAGCCTCCACCCCCCGATGAACACCCTGCCCGTGCCCATGACACCCGATATCCTTCCTGGCCAGCCCCATTTCGCGTACCGTGGCAACGCGCTGTTTGCCGAAGACATCAGCCTCGGTGAACTGGCCCAGGCGCACGGCACGCCCCTGTTTGTCTATTCAAAAGCGGCCATGCTGTCGGCGCTGGCCGCTTACCAACGCGGTTTTGCCGGGCGCCAGGCACAGATTTGCTACGCCATGAAGGCCAATTCCTCGCTGGGTGTACTGCAGGTGTTTGCCCATGCCGGTTGCGGTTTTGACATTGTCTCTGGCGGCGAGCTGGAGCGGGTGCTGGCGGCAGGCGGTGATGCCAAAAAAATTATTTTTTCCGGCGTCGGCAAAACGCGCGCCGAAATGCGACAGGCGCTCGCAGCTGGCATTGGCTGCTTCAATGTCGAAAGCGAAGCCGAGCTGGAAGTGCTCGCCAGCGTAGCGAGCGCCATGCGTCTGAGCGCGCCGGTGAGCATCCGGGTCAATCCGAATGTCGATCCCAAAACGCACCCGTACATTTCCACAGGCTTGAAGGGCAACAAGTTCGGCGTCGCCCATGAGGACGCACTGCGGATTTACCAGCACGCGGCGTCGCTGAAGGGCCTGCAGGTCGTCGGTATCGACTGTCATATTGGATCGCAGATCACCGACACCGCTCCGTATCTCGACGCCATGGACCGGGTGCTTGATCTGGTCGCGGCGATTGAAGCCGCAGGCATCCCGCTGGCGCACATCGACTTCGGCGGCGGACTGGGCATCGATTACAACAACGACACGCCGCCCGCGGCTGACGCGCTGTGGCGGCTGCTGCTGGCCAAACTGGATGCGCGCGGCTATGGCGGCAAAAAACTGATGATTGAGCCGGGCCGTTCTCTGGTCGGCAATGCCGGTGTCTGCCTGACCGAGGTGCTCTACCTCAAGCCGGGCGAGCAGAAAAATTTCTGCATCATCGATGCCGCCATGAACGACTTGCCGCGGCCGGCCCTGTACCAGGCTTTTCACGCCATCGTCCCCGTCACGCTGCCTGACCAAGAGGCTCCAGGCGCCGTGGAGGCCAGTTACGACGTGGTGGGCCCGGTGTGTGAAAGCGGTGACTGGATTGGCCATGACCGCGTCTTGCGCGTGGCCGCTGGCGACTATCTGGCGGTGCTGTCAGCCGGGGCTTACTGCATGAGCATGGCCAGCAA
>DASUIO010000257.1:0-3524 GCA_036279755.1 Polaromonas sp.
GGGGTCGGTCAGCGCCATGGCCACCAGCGCTGTCACGATGATGGCCTGCGACAACAGCAGCCAACTGCGCCGACGCCCGAGCCAGCGTGTCAGCAGCGGAATGGGCAAGCGGTCAACCAGCGGCGCCCACAACCACTTGAAGCCGTAAGCCAGTCCGACCCAGCTCAGGTAGCCAATGGTGGTCCGGTCGATGCCGGCTTCGCGCAGCCAGAAGCTCAGCGTGCCGAACACCAGCAGCAGTGGCAGCCCGGCTGAAAAACCCAGCAACAGCATGCGAAAGGTTGCCGCCTCGGTATAGACCAGCCAGACCTCGCGCCAGGGTTTTTTGGGAGGCGCGGCGGTCGCGGGAAGCGGCAGTTCGGAGGCGGGGGTTTTGTCTGACATTGGGCATTTCAATTTGTGACTATTATTCACTGATGTGCTTTTTATGCGACGCTAAAAACGCCGGCTGGTCTGGCCGACGGGCATTTCTGCTGGCTGCGGCCGGTGGGGCGGCCGTTGCCGTCACCACGCCGTTGCGCGCCCAGGTCAACGTGGGGCCGTCGTCGGGGCTGCGCAATCTGGTGCCGGCCGATGAGCTGGAAGACGCGGCCACGCAGGAATATGCCAAGCTGGTGGCAGATGCCCGGGCCAAGGGCGCATTGGCGCCGCCAGGCAACCCGCAGTTGCAGCGGCTGCGCCGCATCGCCACGCGGCTCATACCCCAAACCGTGCAGTGGAACGAGCGTGCCCGGCAGTGGCGCTGGGAAGTCAACCTGATTGGCAGCAAGCAGATCAATGCGTTCTGCATGCCGGGAGGCAAGATCGCCTTTTACACCGGCATTCTGGAGCAGCTCAAGCTCACCGACGACGAAGTGGCCATGATCATGGGTCACGAAATGGCGCACGCCCTGCGCGAGCATGCACGCGCCCGCATTGCCAAAAGCCAGGGCACCAGTACTTTGCTGTCGCTTGGCGCACAGCTGCTGGGCCTGGGGCAGTTGGGCGATGTGGCGGCCAGTATCGGCACGCAATTGCTGACGCTGCGCTTCAGCCGCGATGACGAAACCGACGCCGACCTGGTGGGGCTGGAGCTGGCCGCACGCGGTGGCTATAACCCGCAGGCGGCAGTCAGCCTGTGGCAAAAAATGGCACAGGCGGGTGAGGGCGCCAATGGCCCCGGCTTTCTGTCCACGCACCCCTCTGGTCCGGATCGCATCCAGCAATTGCAGGCCAACGTTCCCAAGGTTCAGGGTTTGTACCAGCGCGCACGCAGCTGAAGTCGCGTTGGAGCGCCACACCCGGGTGCGGGTGTTTTCCGCCGGCATAGCGGACAATGCAGGTGCTGCTTTTGTGGCCGTCAGCAACGTTTTCCATAACCTGCGCCTTTATGACCACTCCTTCCCGGCCCGACTCCCGCAATACCGATCGTGGCCGCATGCCGGCCTTCTTCAGCCGGGCGTGGTGGCGCGCTTTCCGGCCCGCCCGGACCGGCATCAACACCCGCGAGCGACTGCGCCTGGTGGCGGGCGCGCTGATTGGCATTTTCCTGTCCGGACTGTTGAGCCATCTCGCCGGCGGCACGGGGGTCTCCAGCCTGCCCTGGCTGGTGGCCCCGCTGGGTGCCAGTGCCGTGCTGGTGTTTGCCGTGCCTGGCAGCCCGATGGCGCAACCCTGGGCCGTCGTGGGCGGCAATACCGTGTCGGCATTGGTGGGCATTGCCGTTGTCCACGGCACGCATTTGCTGGGCTTGCCTGAACTGGCGGACGGGATCGCGGTGGCCACGGCCATTGCCCTGATGCTGGCCCTGCGCTGCCTGCACCCACCGGGCGGTGCAACGGCACTGATGATGGTGCTGGGGGGTATTTCCGACCCGGCTTTTGCCTTCTATCCCGTGATGCTTAATTCAGTGTTGCTGGTGGCCGCCGGCATCGTTTACAACAACGCCACACGCAGGTCCTATCCGCATACGCAGCTGACGCCGGCCAGTGGGGTGTTGTCCGGCAAGACCCGACAGCTGGACGCGGATCTGGACGCCATACTGGCGCGTTACAACCAGGTGCTTGACGTCAGCCGGGACGATCTCCAAGCCCTGCTGGCGGGGACCCAGCTGCGTGCCTACGACCGCAAGCTGGCCGAAGTGCGCTGCGCCGACATCATGTCGCGTGACCTGGTGACCGTGGAGTTTGGCACGACCCTGCAGGAAGCCTGGGCGCTGCTGCGGGGTCGCGCCATCAAGGCGCTGCCGGTGGTGGACAGCAGCTTTCGCATTGCCGGCATCATCACGCTGGCGGATTTCATGCGTGCCGCCGAACTCGATGTGTACGACGGCTTCGACGACAAGCTGCGAAAGCTGCTCCGCAGCACCCGCAGCGCCTACTCGAGCAAGCCCAAGGTGGTGGGCCAGATCATGACGCGCAATGTGCGCGTGGCAGGCATGCAACGCCACCTCGTGGACCTGGTGCCGCTGTTTGGCAGCACCGGCCATCACCACATTCCCATCATTGGGGAGGGCGAACGCCTGGTTGGCATGATTACCCAGTCCGATCTGGTGACGGCGCTGGGGCGGGCCGCCGACCCGGCCGTGTGATACCGCACGGAATCGCGGGGACCGGCACAAATTTCGTCTTGTACTGCACCGCACGGTGATGTTTGCACCTTAAGATGGCCCACCCGTTACCCGCCTTATTTCTCCGGGATAAAAACATGCTCTTCGCAAGATAGACGTCGGCGCTGGCCAATGACCCATTTCCTATCCTCTGTACCAGAATCGTCGGCAGCCTCGTGGTCTCGCTCGGTGTGAAGCTCGCGGCGACCGTCCTGTCCTCATGAACACCACCAATCCTGCTTTTCTCGCATTCCTGGAAGAGCAGCGCGCTGATTACCGCCGTTCGCTGCCCCAGCGGCTGGCACAAATTTCGTCGCTCTGGCGCCAGGTGCTGAGCGGCGAAGCGCCGGCAGAGGCGCTGGCAAGCCTGGAGCGCTGTGCGCACAGCCTGGCGGGTTCGGGTGCGACCTTCGGCTTTGCCGCACTGGGCGACGCCGCACGTGTCCTGGAACTGGCCATCAGTCCGCTGCTGGGCGCTACACACGCCTTGACGCCCGCGGCACTGAACGAAGTGAGTCAGGCTGTTGAAGCGCTTCAGCGCAGCCTGTCTGGCGAGACCGGAATTCAGGGCGTTTAGTGTGGTGTTGCACGCTATCCGGAACATAAACCCGCGTCTTTTTGTCCAGGACGGCGTTGCAAATCCGCGCAATAGCGGGGCTATTGCTGTGGTTTGCGCCTTGTCCTGAACAAAAATCCATCGGTTTTACTTGTGCCGTCAAGCATGCAACACCACACTGCCCCCTAACCCTGCAACAAGACCGTCTCATGTCCTCTACCGATACGACCCGGAAAAACATGCCCCCTCCAAAAATTCATCAACATCGAATTAGTCTGGTCGCGGGAACAATTCTGATTGCCGTTACTTTGCTGGTGGGTATCACCGTCTTTCTTGTCATGCTGCGCCATGCCGAGGAGCTTTTGAGTAAAAGCCTCCTGT
>DASUIO010000258.1:0-5863 GCA_036279755.1 Polaromonas sp.
CAGGCGCGCCCGAAAGCGTGGAGCCGTCCGAGCCACCCAGCGTGATCTGGTACCACTCCTTGCCGTCCTTGTCCACGCCCAGAATGCCGATATGACCGCTGTGATGGTGGCCGCAGGAGTTGATGCAGCCGCTGATGTGCAGGTCAATCTCGCCCAGGTCATGCAGTTCGTCAAGGTCCTGGTAGCGCTGCGTAATGGCTTCAGTCAGAGGAAGGGAGCGTGCATTGGCCAGCGAGCAGAAGTCGCCGCCAGGGCAGGCGATCATGTCAGTCAGCAGGCGAATATTGGGGCGCGCAAAGCCGGCCGTGCGGGCGGCCGCCCAGAGCTCGGGCAGTTGCTCGCGGCGCACCCAGGGCAACACCAGGTTCTGGTCGTGCGTGACCCGCGCCTCACCTGCGCTGAACTGATCGGCCAGGTTCGCGGCTATGTCGAGCTGATCGGCGGTGGCATCGCCGGGCGCCTGGCCCAGGCGCTTGAAGGACAGGGTCACGATGCGCAGGTCCGGGTTTTTGTGCGGCGCCACGTTTTGCTGCAGCCAGCGCGAAAACTCCAGGTCGTCACCGGCGACTGGCTGCTGGCTGCTGCCGCCGGGATTGTCGTCCAAGTCAGGCGCCACAAACGAACTGGAAACACGGTCGAATTCGGCTTGGGTAATGGTGTGCGGCGCGCCATCGAGTTCCACAATATCCTTGTATTCAGCTTCTACCTGGTCGATGAAATGCTGGCCTTCGGCTTTGACCAGTATCTTGATACGCGCCTTGTACATGTTGTCGCGGCGGCCAAAGCGGTTGTAGGCCCGCACGATGGCTTCCAGATAATTGAGAATCTGGTGCCACGGCAAAAACCCGCGAATGGGGGTGGCAATCAGCGGGGTGCGGCCCATGCCGCCGCCCACCAGCACCTTGAAACCCAGCTCGCCTTCTTCGTTCTTGATCAGGTGCAAGCCAACGTCGTGCCACGCGGTGGCCGCACGGTCTTCCAGGGCACCGGTGATGGCAATCTTGAACTTGCGCGGCAAAAAGGCGAATTCAGGATGCAGCGTGCTCCACTGGCGCATGATTTCCGCAAACGGGCGCGGGTCGGCGATTTCATCGACGGCAATACCAGCACGCTCGTCACTGGTGATGTTGCGGATGCAATTGCCGCTGGTCTGGATGCCGTGCATGTTGATGCTGGCCAGCAGGTCCATCACGTCGGCCGACTTGTCCAGCGGAATCCAGTTGTACTGCACGTTGGTGCGGGTGGTGAAGTGGGCATAGCCCTTGGTCAGTTTGGTATGCACCGACTGGCCGTTTTTCAGGGGAATGGCGCCCAGCTTGTCCTGGCTGGCCTGCGCGTCTTCAAGCAAGGCGGCATTGGGCTGGTCATAGTCGCGGGCAATTGTGGCCAGCACGCGCAGCTGGGCGCTGGAGAGTTCGCCGTAAGGCACGGCCACGCGCAGCATCGGCGCATAGCGCTGCACATACCAGCCATTTTGCAGGCGCAAGGGGCGAAATTCGTCTTCGGGCAACTGGCCCGCCTGCCAACGCGTGAGCTGGTCACGGTACTGGCTGGCGCGGGCTTTTACAAACTGGCGGTCAAATTCTGTGTATTGGTACATAGGTGTCAGGGGACTCAATGAAAACGGGGCAGTCTAGATCGAAATAAGCTTTACGCCGGCATAGGCCAGCAGTGCAGACAACAAGGAGCGGATGATGCGGTCGGGCGTTTTGCGCATCAGGTGCGCGCCCAGCCAGATGCCGGGGAGTGAGCCTGCCAGCAGATTTGCCAGCAACGGCCAGTCCACCGAGCCAATGGAGGCATGCCCCAGGCCCGCCACCAGGGTGAGCGGAACTGCATGGGCAATGTCGGCCGCCACAATCCGTGGCAGGGGCAGCGCGGGATACAGCAGCATCAGCACAATCACACCGATGGCACCGGCGCCGACTGAGGTCAGGGTGACCAGTGCGCCGATGACTGCGCCAAACAACACCGGCTGCGCCCAATGGCGCGCGCGCGTGGCCTGACCGATCAATTCGGGAGCGATGCTTGTGGGCATGGCTTTGCCCCGCACGACTTTGTAGAAGGTGGCCAGGGCTGTCAGCACCAGCGTCACCCCCAAGGTCGTGGTCATGATCGTTTGGGTGGCCGGGTTGGCGGGCCCGAGGCGCTGCAATGCATACAGCGTGATCAGCGAGGCCGGGAGGCTGCCTGCTGCAACCTGGGCAACAATGCGCCAGTCCACCACGCGGGCACGCACCAGGCTGACAGTGCCGCCCATTTTGGTGAAAGCGGCAAACAGCAGGTCGGTGCCAATGGCCAGATGGGGTTTGATGCCGAAGGCGAAGATCAGTATCGGTGTCATCAATGAGCCGCCACCGACACCCGTCAGCCCCACCACGAGGCCAACGGCAAATCCGGCAAATACAAAAGCTAATTCATGCATAAGCGGGAAAATGTAACTTCGCTGCTTATGAAACCAAACTACAAATTTGTTTTACCGTTATGCGAATAAGCTTATTTTTCAGTTGCCATACGGATTTTTCGGTGCTTTCGGGGTTTCAAGGGCGGCGCTTGCTTAAACTCCATACCTTGGGGATGCAGTGCAGTATGTTTTGGAGACTGTGCGCGCTGGTATCGACCCTTGCTTTTCATGCCTGGCGGCCCGCGCGTGCCGACTTGATGGATCGAATCGCTTACTTTTGGAGAAGACCGTGAAACTTATGAAATCTGCCTTGCTGGGCAGTTTGTTGCTGGCGTATGTCGTGACTACCCATACCGTGGCCTGGGCACAGGCTGCCGCAAAAATGCCAATCAAGATAGGTGAAATCAACAGCTACTCGACCATGCCGCAGTTTACGCAGCCCTACCGCCAGGGCTGGCAGCTCGCCGTGGAGGAAATCAATGTAGCCGGGGGCCTGCTGGGTCGCAAGGTTGAAGTCATTGCACGCGATGATGGCGGTAAACCCGAGGAAGCGCTGCGCCACGCCATTGAACTGACCTCCAAGGAAAAAGTCGATGTGCTGGCCGGCGGATTTTTGTCGAACGTGGGGCTGGCCCTGGCCGATCATGCGCAAAAAAACAAGCGGGTGTATATCGCCAGCGAACCGCTGACCGATGCCCTCGTCTGGGATAAAGGCAACCGCTACACCTTCCGCCTGCGCCCCAGCACTTACATGCAGGCGGCCATGCTGGTGGAAGAAGCGGCCAAGCTGCCCGCCAAGCGCTGGGCCACGATTGCGCCCAATTACGAATACGGCCAGAGCGCGGTTGCCAGCTTTAAGGAGCTGCTCAAGGCCAAGCGGCCTGATGTCGAGTTTGTCGGCGAGCAATGGCCTGCGCTGGGCAAGCTGGAGGCCGGCACCACCCTGCAGGCCACGATGCGAACCAAGCCAGATGCGATTTTCAACGTAACCTTTGGCGCCGACCTGGCCAAGCTGGTGCGCGAAGGCAACCAGCGCGGCATTTTCCCCAAGACGCCCGTGGTGTCATTGTTGTCGGGCGAGCCCGAATATCTGGATGTGCTGAAAGATGAAACGCCCAAGGGCTGGATCGTCACCGGTTACCCCTGGGATCAGATTGATTCGCAAGAGCACGCCAGCTTTGCGGCCAACTACTACCGTCGCTTCAATGAGTACCCGAAGGTGGGCTCGGTCGTGGGTTATGCCACCATGCAGGCCATTTTTGCAGCCATCAAAAAAGCCAATTCCACCAACAACGAGAAGCTCGTGACGGCGCTGCGCGGGCTGAAATTTTCCACACCGTTCGGCCCGGCAGAATTCCGGGCCATAGACCACCAGTCCACCATGGGCGCCTACGTGGGTAAGCTGGATTTGCGCGGCAACAAGGGCACCATGGTGCAGTGGCGCTATGCCGACGGCAAGGCCTATTTGCCCAGCGATGCTTACGTGAAAGCACGCCGCCCGGCAGCCGCCATGAAGTGAAGGTTGCTATAAGCTGAATCGCTGCTTATGCCCGCCCTTATTGGGCTACAGCCACATTTTTCTTAAAATTCCTTCACGCCTCAGACGCTTGTTTCAGCGCAGCGTATTGGGGCAGCAGCGCGTCGGCCAGGCGCTGCTCCAGCGGCAAGGGCTCGGCGTGCAGTTTGGCCGCCAGCAGTTCCGCGCATAGCGCGGCAAGCGTCAGGCCACGCGATCCCATGCCGCTGCATATCCACAAGTCGGGCGGCTCCAAAGGGCCCAGCGCAGGCAGGCGACTGGGCGTTGCGCAGCGAACGCCAGCCCAGGCGTTGACCTTGCCGCTCTCGAATTGAGCCGCCAGCTGGCGAGCAACGGCAGGCAGCAAGCTCTGCAGTTTGTTGAAATTGTGCTGCTCGTCATTCAACCGGATTTCGGCGCTGGCGTTGTCCCGTTCAAAGGTGGATCCGGTAACCCACGCAAACCCAGCTGCCCCGTCTGCCAGGGGCAGTGCAGGAACCAGGCTGCCGTGGCCATTGACTGGAAAAGGCGGTAGCGCAGCCACAGCGCCCGGCGCATGCAAGGCCCAGGACGCTTGACCGCGAATGGCTTGCAGGGCCAATTGCGGGGAATCCTCTGTGCCAGCAGTTTCGGCCACCGCGCGGCTGCCATGGCCCGCAGCCAGCACCACCAGTTCAGCGCTAGCCAGCGTGTGCCCGTCCGCATCGAGCACCTGCCATGAGTCGCCTTGTCTGACTAATTGGCTCACCGCTGCATGGCCGTGCCATTCCACGCCCGGAGTTGCCAGCCACGCCCGGACCAACGCTGCTGGTTTGATCCAGCCGGCCTGCACATGCCAAAGCGCCGGGGTATCGGCTGGCAGACCAGCCAGTGCAAGCTGCTCAAGGGTCGCCGGGCGTGTCCAGTCGCGCCCAGCTTCGGTCAAATTCTGCTGCCAGCCCGCAGGCAGCTTGCGCGCGTGCTCCACGCAGTGCTCCAGCACGCCAGTGGGGCTCCAGTCGTTACCTGACTGCAGCAGCGTATCAGCCTGCCGCAGCGTTGCCCTGATGCCGCTGCGCGACAGACGTGAAAGCAGGCTGTCGTCGGGCGAGACATGGGGTGCCATCACTCCGGCGGGCAAGCCCGATGCGCCAGCAGCAGGCGCCGCAGCCGCATCAAGCACCGCTACCCGCCAGCCGCGGCGCGCCAGGCTGGCCGCCACCGCCGCACCGGCCAAGCCCGCGCCAATCACGACGCAACGTGCAGCGGGTCGACGGCTGGGTGTTGGTCGCGTATGTTTAGGTTGCCACGCCGGGTCGAACGTGCCCTGCAGGTTGTCGCGCTTGGGCGGCGTGCCCGGCACTTTTTTCATCACGAAACCGCATTGCGCCAACGCTTCGCGCACGCTGCGTGCCACTGTCCAGGTGGCCACCCGCGTGCCGCGTCGGCAGCAGCGTGCCACCGCCTTGAAAGTCGGCACATCCCAGATGTCCGGGTTGCGTTGCGGGCTGAAGCCGTCAAGGTAGACCGAATCGGCTTCAAACGACTGTTCGCGAAGCATCGCCTTGGCGTCACCAATGCACAGCGTCAGCAGCACCTGGCCGCCTTCAAAGACTAGCCGGTGGACGCCCGGCAGCAAGCCCCAGAGTTGCCGCTGCAGCTCCTGTGCAAGTGCCAGCAGCTCGGGGTGGCTCTGGGCGCTGCGCAGCACATCTTCAGCGCTGGCCGGGAAGGCCTCCGTCGAAACGAAATGCAGCAGGCGAGGGCGCAGCGGATCAATTTTCCAGGCCTGCCAGGTCACCAGAAAATTCAGTCCAAGGCCAAAGCCGGTTTCAAGAACACACCATTGCGGCTGGTGAGCCCAGGCGGCGGGCAGGCCGCAGCCTTTCAGAAAAACTTCGCGGGCTTGGCTTAGCCCGCCAAGTTCGCTGCGGTAGCGGTCACCAAAGCGCGGGCTGTAGGGG
>DASUIO010000259.1:0-6823 GCA_036279755.1 Polaromonas sp.
ATGCGCGGCGGCGCCTGCAACTGCTCGGGTGTGGTGAAGTAGGCGGCGGTGGCCCCCATGCGCGTGCGCGCCTGCGCCAACTCGTGCCGCGCCACGGTGCGCAGGTGCACTTCATCCGGTCCGTCCATGAGGTGCAGGGCGCGGCCCCAGGTCCAGAAATAGGCCAGCGGGGTATCGGGCGACAGGCCCATGGCACCGAATGCCTGCATGGCGCGGTCGACCACGCGTGTTTGCAGCCGGGCGGCCACCACCTTGATGGCGGCGACCTGCGCGCGCAGTTGCGCCGGCTCCAGCGTGCCTTGGTCGAGGGCCCAGGCGACATGCAGCACCAGCAGGCGCGCCTGGTCGATCTCGATACGCGACTCGGCGATCCAGTCCTGGATGTTGGAAAAGTCTGACAGGTGTTTGCCAAAAGCCTGACGCTCCAGCGTGCGCTCGGCGGCCAACTGCAGCGCCAGCTCGCACTGCCCGATGGCGCGCATGCAGTGGTGCACACGCCCCGGCCCGAGGCGCGCCTGCGCCATGGCAAAGCCTTCGCCCCAGGCGCCCAGCAAGTGGTCCGCAGGCACGCGCACATCGCGCAGCAGGATTTCGCAGTGTCCTTCGGGCGAGAGATGGTGCATCATGGAAATGTTGCGCACCAGCTGCACGCCGGGAGTGTCCAGCGGCACCAGCACCATGCTGTGCTGATGGTGCGCGCCTGCCTCGGGGCCATGCTCAGCAGCGTCTTGGGCACCTGTGGCGTTGCGGCACATCACGATCAGCAGCTTGCAGTTCGGGTGGGCAGCGCCGGTGATGAACCATTTGCGGCCGTTGAGTACCAGTTGCCCGCCTTCGCGCCGCACGGTGGTCTGCAGGTTGGTGGGATCGGACGAGGCTACATCGGGTTCGGACATGGCAAAGGCGGAGCGGATGCGGCCGTCCAACAGCGGCATCAGCCACTGTACGCGCTGCACGGGCGTGGCAAAACGGTGCAGCAGCTCCATGTTGCCGGTGTCGGGCGCGCTGCAGTTAAACACTTCCGGAGCCCAGGGCAGGCGGCCCATGATTTCAGCCAGCGGCGCGTAGTCGAGGATGGAGACGCGCGTGCCAGGCTCGTCCTCGCGCAGGTCGGGCAGAAACAGGTTCCACAGCCCCTCTTCGCGCGCCAGGGCCTTGAGGTCTTCAAGAAAGGGGGGTGGGTACACGCCGTCTTGTACCGAGCGATGCCAAGCGGCGTTGTAGGGCAACAAGTAGCGTTGCATGAACGCTTCGAGGCGCTGGCGCAAGGCCTGCGCGCGGGGAGAATGTGCAAAGTCCATGCGCTATTGTCCCGGTGCCAGCTTACGTTGTCAGCACGCAGTCGACACCACTCGCGCCGGGTTTTGCAAGGCCATTATGGGTGTCATTGATCCCCACCTTGCCGGCCTGCCGCGCGTGGGCCTAAAGGGAGAACTTCACTTCTTGACGGAAACGCTCGCTTCTTCCAGCAACAAAGGGTAGGCATAGCCAGCGCCGAAATCCTTATTCAGAAGCACTCGGCCTTTGACAAGCACCTGGTCACCGACATTGGCAGTCTGTTTGCTGGTCACAGTAATGTCGTTGGTCTTCTGGTCGCCGGTTCCGTCCTGCACATGCAGGAAATTGCGGTCCATGATGCCATTGTTGACTTTGACGACCTTGCCCTGAATGCGCACCTCCTTGCCTGCCAGTGCCGATTTCTCCTGGTGCAGGGCGGCCACGGTCTTGAGTTTGGCTTCTTCTGCGTATGCGCTCATTGCGCCCAGCCCCATAACAGCGGTGATGGCAATGGTGAGGTATGTTCTCATGAAAAATCTCCTGTGACGGTTAAAAAATCTGGACATCAACGCAAGGGATTGCGATCAGTAATGATGAGTTGACAATGGTAACAGGCACGGTTGCCGCTTGACGACTGTGCAGGGACCGGCTCACAAGCCCAGTGACTCGAAGATGCCGTCCATGCGCGCCTGCACTGCTGCGTCCATGACGATGGGTCGGCCCCACTCGCGCTGGGTTTCGCCGGGCCATTTGTTGGTGGCGTCTAACCCCATCTTGCTGCCCAGGCCGCTCACGGGCGAGGCGAAATCGAGGTAGTCGATGGGCGTGTTTTCGATCAGCATGGTATCGCGCGTGGGGTCCATGCGCGTGGTCAGGGCCCAGATGACCTCACGCCAGTCGCGCACGTCCACGTCGTCGTCCACCACGACGATGAACTTGGTGTACATGAACTGGCGCAGGTGGCTCCACACACCCATCATCACGCGCCGCGCATGGCCGGGGTAGGCCTTCTTGATCTGCACCACCGCCATGCGGTAGCTGCACCCTTCGGGCGGCAGGTAAAAATCGGTGATCTCGGGAAACTGCCGCTGCAGCAGCGGGATGAACAGCTCGTTCAGCGCCATGCCGAGCACCGCGGGCTCGTCGGGCGGCTTGCCGGTGTAGGTGGAGTGGTAAATCGGGTCGCGACGCATCGTGATGCGATCGATGGTGAACACGGGGAACCAGGCTTGTTCGTTGTAGTAGCCGGTGTGGTCGCCATACGGCCCTTCAAGCGCGTGCTGGTAGCCGCTGGGGTGGTTGGCATCGGGGTAGATGTGGCCTTCAAGCACGATCTCGGCCGTTGCCGGCACGCGCAGGGGTAGGCCGAGCGCCTTCACCACCTCGGTTCGGCCACCGCGCAGCAGGCCGGCAAACTGGTATTCCGAGAGGCTGTCGGGCACCGGCGTGACGGCACCCAAAATCGTGGCAGGGTCGGCCCCCAGCGCCACGGCCACGGGATAAGGCTGTCCCGGATGCATCGCGCAATGATCCTTGAAATCCAGCGCGCCGCCACGGTGCGCGAGCCAGCGCATGATGAGCTGGTTGCGCGATAGCACCTGCTGGCGGTAGATGCCCAGGTTCTGCCGCGCCTTGTGCGGCCCCTGCGTGATGACCAGGCCCCAGGTGATGAGCGGCGCCACGTCGCCGGGCCAGCAGTGCTGTATGGGAAGTCGCGCCAGATCCACGTCGTTGCCTTCCCATACCACCTCCTGGCATGGTGCCGAATGCAACTCCTTTGGCGCCATGTGCCACAGGGTTTTGAGCAAGCCGCCCATGCTCATCATGTCCTTGAAGCCCTTGGGTGCTTCGGGTTCCTTGAGCGATGCCAGCAACTCGCCGAACGGGCGCAGTCCGCGCAGGTCGGCAACGCCCATGGCGCGGGCCACGCGTTCGGTCGTGCCAAATAGGTTGCCAAGAACGGGCATGGTGTGCCCCGTGGGCTTCTCGAACAACAGGGCCGGGCCGTCCGCGCGCAGGGTGCGGTCGCACAGCGCAGTCATCTCGAGATAGGGCGAGACGGGCGCAGCCACGCGGCGCAGGTCGCCGGTCTGCTCCAGTTGGGCCATAAAGTCACGCAGGTCGCGGTAGGACATGGGGTTAAATGCTGGTTTTGGCTTCAGAAGGTGCCAGCCCGTCCCAGCGCGGCGCGAGCTTGTGGGGCACGTCGAGCAGGTCGAGTGTGCGCGCCACGCTGTAGTCCACGATGTCACTGACCGACTGCGGACGCAAATAAAATGCTGGCAGCGGCGGGCAGATGATGCCGCCCATCTCTGTCACGCTGATCATGTTGCGCAGGTGAACCAGGTGCAGGGGTGATTCACGCACCATGAGCACGAGACGCCTGCGCTCCTTGAGCACCACGTCAGCCGCGCGCGTGATGAGATTGTCTGACAAGCCGTGCGCCACCGCTGCCAGAGTGCGCATGGAGCAGGGTGCCACCACCATGCCGCTGCACTGAAACGAGCCGCTGGCAATGGCTGCCCCCACGTTACGCACATCGTGCACCTGGTCGGCCAGGGCCTCAACGGATGCGCGGTCCAAATCGCCTTCATGCTGCAGGTTGCGCCAGCCCGCATCGGACACTACCAGGTGGGACTCGAAACCCGTCATGCCCTGCAGCACCTGCAGCAGTCGCACACCGTAAACAGCGCCGCTGGCACCTGAAATGGCGACGATGATGCGCCGTAGTGCCGGGCTGTCAGCCATGAGTGTGCGCATGGGAATGGGCCGCATGCTCTGTGGCGGTTGCCATCAGCGGACGCGGTGTTCCACGGTCACTCATGCCTTCTCTCCTGAACGGTGAAATCCTGCGCCGGTTGAGCGCCATGCGGCCACGCGTGCCAGCACCTGGTGCGGTGCCCACTGCTGCAGGTCGAGCACGGGAAGTTCCAGCGCGTCGAGTGCATTCTTGACCACCAAACCCAGCTCGGTGTCGCCCTGCATCGACAGGCGGCGGCTGAAAAAGAGCGTGTCCGGATCTTCCTGGCGTTGCGCGAGGCGCAGAAAATCATGGGCGCTGGCAGCGATGGTCAGGTCAGGGGCTTGCAGTTTGGAGCAGGCCGCAAAGCGCTCACCGGCCCAAGTGAAATCAAATGTCAGGCGCGCATCGCGCACATGGATGCGCAGCTTTTTGAGCAGCAGTAACTCGAGCACGTCGGCCGGAAGTTGGTGCGCCAGCCCCAGGTTGAGTGCGGTTACCAGCAGCGCCGAGCCTGGGTAGGCCGGCAGGTGTGCCAGCAGTGCTCCCAGGCGTTGGGGCAGTACAAAAGAAGAGGGCGGGTTCATGGCGATCCAGACAGTCAGGCCACGTAAAGCAGCACAGTAAAAAAATGGCAGATGCTGCCAGCAAGCACAAACAGGTGCCACAGGCCATGGCCGTGGCGCAGCTTGTGGTCGGTGGCATAAAAAAAGATGCCTATGGTGTAGCAGGCGCCGCCCGCAACCAGCCAGGCAAAGCCCGCGGGCGTCAGCGCCGCCCATAGCGGCGACACCGCCACCAGCGCCAGCCAGCCCATGAGTACGTAAATGACGAGCGAGAGCACGCGCGCGCCCTTGGCGAGCCATATTTCCTGCAAGATGCCGAACAGCGCCAGACCCCACACCACGCCCAGCAGCGACCAGCCCCAGGCGCCGCGCAGCGACACCAACGTGAACGGCGTGTAGCTGCCTGCAATCAGCAGATAGATGGAGCAGTGGTCAAACTTGCGCAGCACGTCCTTGGCGCGACCGCGCACGCTGTGGTAAAGCGTGGAGAACACATACAGCGCCACCAGCATGGTGCCGTAGACGCTGAAGCTGACGATCTTCCAGGGATCGCCCAGGCGCGCTGCCAGCACGACCAGCAGCGCTGCGCCTGCTATCGCCAGTGCCGCTCCCACGAGGTGGCTGATGCTATTGAAACGCTCACCGTAGTACATGGCGTTCAGGCTACCACGGTCTGCGTCACTTGTGTAGTTTGTGCAATCTGTTCCAGGCCAGGACGGCCGTGCCAAAAGCCATTGCAGCCCTGGTCAGGCATGAGCGGCTGCAGGCGCGCCAGCGCCTCTTGCGGCGCGAGTGCTTGCTTGCGCGCTTCGTCGAACACATTGATCACGTCCGCCGTGTTCCGCGCCTGCGGACTCAGTCGAACCACATCGACCCCCAACGCGCGCATGTCGTCCAGTGCGTTCACCAGGTTGTAGACCCGCGCAGACTGCGTTTGCGTGCCGTTGAGCACCAGAAATTCTTCGCGCTCGCGCGTCTTGAGCATCAGGCCGTCCGGGTGATCCAGGCAACTGAAGCGACAGTCGTCCTTGGGCAGGTTGCGGTGTCGCGCAGTGAAGCAGCGCGCCGAGTAGGCCAGCGGCATGCGGCCAAAGCCAAACACTTCGGTCTGCAATCCTGCTGGCCGACCTTGTTGCAGCAGGGCCAGATCGTCGCGTTTCATCTCGAGCGGCATGACCCAGCGGCTGGCACCCAGTGTGGCCATCCATTGCAGGGAAGCCAGGTTGTAGAGGTTGAGGTGCGGCCCGGCCACAAACGGCACCTTGCCCGCCAAGCAGTGCACGGCGCCCATGTCGTTGGCTTCGACCCGGAAGTCGCCGTTGCCCGCGATCCTGTGCATCGTGCTCACGTCAGTGCCCGACTCCAGCAGTACCTGCGTGGAAAGCACCACCTCTTTGCCCGCATCCTGTAGGCGGGTGGCAATGTCCAGCCAGTCGGCCAGCCGCAGTTCATGGCGGCGCGAGCATACGGTCTCGCCAAGGTACACCACATCGACCGGCGTTGCGGCCATGGCGTCGTAAAAAGCAAAAACGGCATCGCGCTGCCAGTAGTACAGCAGTGGGCCAAGGGCAAGTTTCATGGTGCGGATTTCCGGCCTTCCCGGCCAGTGCTTCGTTGGTTCAAAAGATTATTTCCAGGGCCGGTGGTAGGCGCCCAGCGTGTGCTGCTGGCCCTCGGCAACTTTATCAAGGCTCGTCATCCAGTCCGGTTTGGGCGCATAGCGGTGCGGATTGGCAACGCAATGGTCAATCGCATCGCGCCACACTTTGGTCACCTGCGCCACATAAGCCGGGCTGCGCTGGCGGCCCTCAATCTTGATGGCGCGCACGCCTATTTTCAGGAGTTGCGGCAACAACTCCAGCGTGTTCAGGCTGGTGGGCTCCTCGATCGCGTAATAGCTTTCTTCCTGCTCCACGTCGAAGCGCCCCTTGCACAGCGTGGGATAGCCGGCATTTTCGCCATCGGCATAGCGGTCAATCAGCACGCCATTCAGGCGTGACTCCAGGCCCTTGGGCGTCTCCTGCCAGCGCACGGCCTTGGGCGGCGAACACACGCCGTGCGTGTTGGGTGCCTCGCCCGTGACGTAAGACGACAGCGCACAGCGTCCCTCCACCATCACGCACAGGCTGCCAAAGCCAAACACCTCGATCTCGACCGGGGTTTTTTCAATCACCTGCTCCACCTGCGACAGCGACAGCACGCGCGGCAACACGGCACGTACCACGCCGAACTGCTCGCG
>DASUIO010000260.1:0-9769 GCA_036279755.1 Polaromonas sp.
TCATTTGACCCGGCGCTCATGACCCTGTGCAGCCCTGACCCACAGGCCTTCCGGCCACCGGAAGAAAAAGTCAATGTACTGCAGGTCCGGCTGCCCACCAATTTCAAGGCGGCCCGTTTTGAATCCGAGGCCCACACGGCCATCCTGCGTCAGTTGCAGGCAGATATCGAGGCGGCCCGCCTGGACACCGGTACTGAAAAAATTGAGCTGCCGGTGAAACTCAAGGTGCATGACTCGGTGTTTGTGCCCCTGGCCAAATGGAGCATGCTGCTGGCCGGCAACTACCGTTGCGTGACGCCCCAAGGCATGCGCTCCATCAAGGAGGCGGTCCATTCGGACATCGAGGCGACGCGCGCGGTCTACAACTGGGTCGGTGCGCTGTGCAAAATCCTCGGGGCATCGGATGCCGACTTGGTGCCCTTCGAAAAATACGCGGCCGCCGCGCAAGGACTGGCCAGCCCGTCCTCGGCCGCACGGGCCCTGTATGCCGGGGCAGCGAACATCGAGCGCGTGGACAAGCTGGTGCAGACCATTGCCGCGCAAAAAGGCCTGCGCAACCCGGTGATCGACGAAGTCGTCGCGCTGGTTGATGCCCAGTTGGAACGCAACCGCAAGAACAGCATTTCCGTTGCAACGTTGAAGTAGGCAGCCGAATGGGCCTACAAACCGAAAGCATCAAGTCAATAGCGAAGGATCGAGAACATGATGAGCAAAGACAAAGCCAAAGTTCGACAAATTCTCGACGCCGCAAAAGCCGCCGGTCGTGACGCCTTGACCGCCCCGGAAGGCAAGCTGGTATGCGATGCCTACGGGATTGCCGTGCCACAGGAAGGCACCGCGACCAACGCCGCCGAAGCGCAAAAAATGGCCGCTGCCATGGGCTTTCCAGTCGTGATGAAGATCGTCTCGCCAGACATTCTGCACAAGACCGAGGTCGGTGGCGTAATCGTCGGTGTCAAGAGCGCTGAGGAGGCCGCCATAGCCTATGACACCATCATCGCCAACGCCAAAAAATACAAGGCGGGCGCCAGCATCCTCGGTGTGCAGGTTCAGCAAATGCTCAAAGGTGGCCAGGAGGTCATCATCGGTGCGGTCACCGACAACAGCTTCGGCAAGCTCGTGGCCTTTGGTCTGGGTGGCGTGCTGGTGGAAGTGCTCAAGGACATCACCTTCCGCCTGGCACCCGCCAGCATGGCGGATGCCTACTCCATGCTCGATGGCATTCAGGCCGCCGAAATGCTCAAAGGTGTGCGCGGCAGCGATCCCGTGGATCGCGAAGCCCTGGCGAAGCTCATCGTCGGCGTCAGCGAGCTGGTGAGTGACTTCCCCGAAATTTCCGAGATGGATCTGAACCCCGTGTTCGCCAGCAGAGACTCGGCCATTGCGGCGGACGTGCGAATCGTGCTTGACTTCACTGTCAAAGTGCCGCGCTACCGCCCTGACGAGAGCGATGTGTTGCTGGCCATGAACCGCATCATGCAGCCCAGGTCGGTCGCGGTCATCGGCGCTTCGGCTGAAAACGGCAAGATCGGCAATTCGGTCATGAAAAACCTGATCAACGGTGGCTACAAAGGCAACATTTACCCGATTCATCCAAAAGCCGAAGAAATCCTTGGCTACAAGGCCTACAAGAGCGTCAAGGACGTTCCTGGCGAGATCGATACCGCGGTGTTTGCCATCCCGGCCAAGCTGGTTGCAGCGGCGCTGATCGAATGCGGCGAGAAGAAAATCGCCGGTGCCGTATTGATTCCCTCCGGTTTTGCCGAAAGTGGCGAGCCGGCCATGCAGGAAGAGTTGGTAGCCATTGGCCGCAAATACAACATCCGGCTCATGGGTCCCAATATCTATGGCTTTTACTACACGCCCGCCAACCTCTGCGCGACCTTCTGCACGGCCTATGACGTGAAGGGTTCCGCCGCCTTGTCGTCGCAATCCGGCGGCATCGGCATGGCCATCATTGGTTTCAGCCGCTCGGCCAAGATGGGGGTGTCTGCCATCGTTGGTTTGGGCAACAAGTCCGACATCGACGAAGACGACTTGCTGATCTTCTTCGAGCAGGATCCGAACACCAAAGTCATCGCACAACACTGCGAGGACTTGAAAGATGGGCGCGCTTTCGCCGAAGTGGCGCGTCGCGTTTCCAGAAAGAAACCCGTCATCGTGCTCAAAGCGGGCCGCACTTCGGCTGGCGCCAAAGCCGCCAGCTCGCACACGGGGGCACTGGCCGGCAACGACAAAATCTACGAGGACGTGTTCAAGCAGTGCGGTGTGATTCGTGCCCGCAGCCTGCGTGAGCTGCTCGAATTCGCACGTGGCGTGCCTATCCTGCCAACGCCCAAGGGCGAGAACATCGTCATCATCACCGGCGCAGGTGGCTCTGGCGTGCTGCTATCCGACGCGTGCGTGGACAACAAGCTGCAGTTGATGCCCATGCCCGCCGATCTCGACACCGCTTTTCGCAAGTTCATCCCGCCGTTCGGTTCTGCGGGCAATCCGGTTGACATCACCGGCGGCGAGCCACCGCAGACCTATAAAAACACGGTATTGCTGGGACTATCGGACGAGCGAATTCACGCTTTGATTTTGGGTTACTGGCACACCATTGTCACGCCACCCATGGTCTTCGCCAGGATCATGGTCGAGGCACGCGATGAGATGCGGGCCAAGGGCATCGAAAAGCCGATGGTGGCCTCTCTGGCCGGCGATGTAGAAGTTGAAGAGGCGGCCCAGTACCTGTACGAGCACGGTATCCCGGCCTACGCCTACTCAACCGAGCTGCCAGTCCAGGTATTGGGTGCAAAGTACCAATGGGCGCGCGGCGCTGGTTTGTTGCAGGCGCCTTCATGCTCATCACGCACAGAGTAAGCGGTCGAGTTGGACCACGTTGATTTGGAAAAACACAAGAATGAATCAGAAAGTTATCGCTATTGCGGTGCAAGAGGTCTCTAAAGAACGTACGACGAGCGCCTAAAGGTCGCCGGGTCGATCCCGCCCCATTGGCTGACGTGCAAGCGCTGCTCGGCAACGAGTCACGTCAGGCTGATCTGCTGATTGAGCTCATGCAGGGCGGCGCGTGGAATAGGGACAGTTTCAATACGCATGTTTAAATTTTGTATGCAAAAAAATGTCAGCCAAATAAGATTTAAGGGATAAACCTATTGACAAATGAATTTTGTATGCAAAAAATGACCTATTCACGGAACCCATAATTTATGTTGACACTTAACTCTCATCCCGCTGGCCGCCACTTCCTGCAAATCCCCGGACCGACCAATGTCCCTGACCGAGTGCTGCGTGCGATCGACAACGTGACGATCGATCATCGCGGCCCCGAATTCGCTGTACTAGGCAAAGCGGTTCTGGCCGGCATGAAAAAGGTGTTCAAGACGCAAGCCGATGTTGTGATCTATCCGGCATCCGGCACCGGCGCCTGGGAAGCCGCGCTGGTCAATACCTTGTCGCCCGGCGATCTGGTGCTGATGGCCGAAACCGGGCATTTCGCCTCGCTCTGGAAAAAAATGGCGGGCAAACTGGGTCTGAAAGTGGAATTCCTGCCGGGCGACTGGCGGCATGGTGCCGACCCTGCACAGATCGAAGCTCGTCTGGCCGACGATAAGGGTCATCAGATCAAGGCGGTATGCGTTGTCCACAACGAAACTTCGACCGGCGTCACCAGCCCCATTGGCGAGATACGCCAGGCGATCGACCGTAGCGGCCATCCGGCGCTGTTCATGGTGGACACGATTTCATCGCTGGCGTCGATCGATTACCGGCATGACGAATGGGGCGTCGATGTCACGGTTGCCGGCTCGCAAAAAGGGCTAATGCTGCCGCCCGGCCTGTCGTTCAATGCGATCAGCGCGAAGGCGCGCAACGCCTCAAAGACAGCCGCGCTGCCTCGCTCGTACTGGGATTGGGAAGAAATGCTCGCGGTCAATCCGACCGGCTATTTCCCCTACACGCCGGCCACCAATCTGCTGTATGGCCTGCATGAAGCGCTTGCAATGTTGTTCGAGGAAGGGCTGGACAATGTGTTCGCGCGTCATAACCGTCATGGCGAGGCAACACGCCGCGCGGTGCGCGCATGGGAGCTGGAGATTCTCTGCCTCAATCCGGCTGAATACAGTTCGTCGCTGACAGCGGTTGTGGTGCCGGACGGACACAGTGCCGACGCGTTCCGCAAGATCGTGCTGGATCGGTTCAACATGTCGCTCGGGCAGGGCTTGAGCAAGGTATCCGGCAAGATTTTCCGGATCGGCCATCTGGGCGATTTCAACGATCTGATGTTGTGCGGCACGCTGGCTGGCGTCGAAATGGGGCTCGGCCTAGCCGGTATTCCGCATCGCAAGGGAGGTGTACAGGCGGCGATGGACTATCTCGCAGAAACCACCGGAGGCGGTGCCGTCGCCAAGTTAAAGGCTACATAAAAAAATATCCCGTCGGAATTTCCGGCATCTTTTAAACCACCTGGAGGAGACAAGCATGACGAATCTGATCCAAAAATTACTGCACAGAGCTTTCCTATTGCCGCTTTCGCTGGCCGCATTGGCCGGCATCGCGACCCTACCCGCCCAAGCTGCCAATTGGGAGCCTACCAAGCCCGTGGAGGTCATCGTGCCTGCGGGTGCGGGCGGCGCTTCCGACCAGATGGCGCGCACCATTCAGGGCATCATCGTCAAGCACCAACTGATGAAGCAGCCCATGCTGATCCTGAACAAAGGCGGCGCGAGCGGCGCCGAGGGCATCATGGATGTCAAGGGTTCAAAAGGCGACCCTCACAAGCTCATGGTGGCGTTTTCCGCCATTTACACACTGCCTGTCGCCGTCAACTTGCCGTTCAACTGGCGGGAGTTGAACCCGGTGGCAATGATTGCGCTGGATGAATTCGTGCTGTGGGACAACGCCGAATCACCCTACAAGACGCCCAAGGATTTTCTGGCTGCCGTAAAAGCCGCGCCACCTGGGACCTTCAAAATGGGTGGCACCGGCATCAAGCGTGAGGATCACATCATTACCGTCGCGCTCGAAAAATCCGCCGGCGTAAAGTTCTCCTACATCCCCTACAAGAGCGGCGGAGAAGCAGCGACCCAGCTGGTGGGCAAGCACATTGATTCCAACGTGAACAACCCCAGCGAAAACATCGCCCAGTGGCGAGCCGGCCAGGTGCGCGCCTTGTGCGTATTCTCGCAGCAGCGCATTTCCTTCAAGGACAAGGTCACCACGGATCAGGCGTGGTCGGACATCCCCACCTGCAAGGAGTCGGGCGTCGATGTGGAATATCAAATGTTGCGTGCCTTCTTCCTGCCACCCGAAACTTCCAAGGAACAGTCGGCGTTTTACGCGGACTTGCTGAAAAAAGTGACTGCCACTTCCGAGTGGAAGGAATACCTCACCAAGCAGGCACTCAAGGAGACGTACCTCATCGGTCCTGATTTCGTCAAATTCCTCGAAAAAGATGAGACCTTCCACAATAAATTGATGAACGAAGCCGGATTCGCCGCGAAGAAATAATTTCAGCAAAGCCGCTAGCGGAGACAAGTATGGAACGGAAAAAAATGCTGGACCGACCGCATGGCGGCGGTCTGTCCCACAGCGATGTAGATGCGATCACAGCGATCGTCATCTTCCTCATCGGTGTGGTGATGATGGTCGACAACTACAAGGTCGGCGCAGGTTGGGCCACGGATGGGCCACAGTCAGGCTACTTTCCTTTTCGTATCGGCGCCATCCTCTGCGTCGCGGCGCTGATCGTTTTTATAAAGTCGTTATTTGGAAGAACCCGCAATCACACGATTTTCGTGTCGTGGCAACGATTCAGGTTGGTTCTGATGGTCCTGGTGCCAACGATGGTGTACGTGCTGGCAATCCAGTTTGTGGGCATCTATGTCGCCTCCACGATTTTTATCGCCGCATTCATGCGGGTAATGGACAAACGTAGCTGGCTAAAGGTCCTGCTGATCAGCCTGGGCGTGAGCGTAACGCTGTTCTGGCTTTTCGAAATACAGTTTATGGTGCCCCTTCCGAAAGGGCCGCTTGAAGCCCTGCTCGGTTACTGACACGCACGATCGGAGAAGCGCTCAATGGAAAATCTGAATGCCCTATTTCATGGATTCGCCGTCGCGCTGACCTGGTACAACGGTCTGATGATGGTGATCGGGCTCGTGCTGGGGATTGTCATCGGCGTGTTGCCGGGTTTGGGCGGGCCGAACGGCGTCGCCATTCTGCTGCCACTCACGTTCACAATGCCGCCCACTTCAGCGATCATCATGCTGTCCTGCATCTACTGGGGATCGCTGTTCGCTGGCGCCATCACCTCGATTCTGTTCAATATTCCTGGTGAGACGTCCGCCGTGGCGACGACCTTCGATGGCTATCCGCTCGCCCAGCAGGGAAAAGCTGGGGAGGCGCTCACCGCATCATTTACGGGATCGTTCATCGGTGCCTTTGTGGGTGTGCTGCTGATCACGTTCCTCGCCCCCCTGGTGTCGAAATTTGCCCTCAAATTCGGGCCGCCCGAATTTTTCGCGGTTTTTCTGCTCACTTTTTGCAGTTTTGTCGGCGCGGACACCAAGGCACCCTTCAAAACCATCATCTCCATGATGCTCGGCTTCGGTTTGGCTGCGATTGGCATGGATACCGTGAGCGGCGAATTGCGCATGACCTTCGGCTTGTCTAGCCTACTGACCGGCATCGATTTTCTGGTTGTCGTGATCGGGCTGTTCGGCCTCGGCGAAATTCTGGTCACTATGGAAGATGGTCTTGCGTTCGAGGGGAAGCACGCCAAGATCAACGCGAAGGTGGTTTGGGAAACCTGGAAAAAACTGCCCAGGTACTGGTTGACGCTCATCCGTAGCGCGATCATCGGCTGCTGGATGGGCATCACTCCCGGCGGTGCGACTGCCGCTTCCTTCATGGGTTACGGCATCGCCAAGCGTTTCTCGCCGGATGGTGAAAAGTTCGGCACCGGGCAACTGGAGGGAGTCGTTGCGCCGGAAACCGCGGCTCACGCAGCAGGAACCGCAGCGTTGCTGCCGATGCTGGCGCTGGGCATTCCGGGCTCAGCCACTGCGGCGGTGCTGCTAGGGGGACTGATGATCTGGGGCCTGCAGCCCGGGCCGCTGCTGTTCATCGAGCAAAAAGACTTTGTCTGGGGTCTGATTGCCAGCATGTATCTGGGCAATCTCGCCGGACTGTTTATCGTGTTGACCACGGTACCGCTGTTCGCGGCGATTTTGCGCATCCCGTTTTCGATCATTGCGCCGATCATCATCGTGGTCTGCGCGATCGGTGCATACGCTGTGCACACCGCCATGCTTGACGTCTGGTTCATGGTGTTGTTCGGCGTCATCGGTTATATGCTGAAGAAGCTCGACTATCCGCTCGCACCGCTGGTGTTGGCCGTGGTGCTTGGCGACAAAATGGAAGCTGCATTTCGCCAGTCCATGATTGGCCCCAGTGGTAGCTTGGGAATTTTCTGGTCGAACCCGCTTGTCGGCGCCATCACAAGCTTGGCGCTCCTTATGCTGTTCTGGCCGGTGATTGCCTTTGCATGGCGCAGAGTTATTAACATGCTGGGTGGTAGTCCGGCGACAGCGAAACAGATGCCGCCATCCTGAAGCCCGGGCATCGATTTTTCAGGCGCACCTTCCTGTTGCCGCGAGCAGATCGCTCTTGCCGGCCCGAGCATATTGGCGAAGATACTGGATAAATAAAATGATTGAAGAAGACACCGGCTTGCGATTGGCTGTGAAGCACTGCCTTACCTTGGAAGTGGTCAAGGCGATCGCCGCTGCAGCCAATGCAGAAGCCCTCCGCAACAATTGGAAAGTAAGTATCGCCATCGTTGACGATGGGGCCAACCTGCTTTATCTGGAGCGACTGGACAACGCGCAAATATCCAGCGCTGACGTTGCATTGGGCAAGGCCAGAACTGCGATGCGCTATAAACGTCCGTCGAGGGCGTTGGAGGAAGCTGTGGCCGGCGGTCGCACGGCGCTGGTCGGCGTTGAGGGCATTACGCCTTTGCAGGGCGCGGTCCCCATTATTCACGATGGAAACATCATTGGAGCCATCGGTGTTTCGGGTGTGCTTCCTTCTCAGGATGAACAAATTGCTACTGCAGGCGCGAACATGCTGTCGGCGATATTGCAGAAATGATTGGGATGTCTGACCTGATCCAGCCAGAGCGCGACGGCATCATTGCACCCGTCGTGCTTGATCGCCCTGCGAAATTGAATGCACTAACCAAGCCAAGGTGGAATGTAATGGATGATGCGATCGGCACTTTATCGGCCGGCGGCCCGGTGCGTTGCATCGTGCTGCGCGGCGCTGGCGACAAGTCTTTTTTCAGCCGGCAACCGACTATCCGTCCATTCGGGGTTGTCGCATGAGTGAAGCGTTGAAGAAACAAAATGTCGGCGCCAGGCCGCTGCCGCTGGCCGGCGTGCGGGTGCTGGACGTCAGCCAGGTCATGGCCGGTCCTTATGCATGCATGCTGCTGGCCGATCTGGGCGCAGACGTCATCAAGGTCGAGCCCCCGGGTGCCGGCGACCAGACGCGCGGCGCCATGGGCTTCAAGCTCAAGGGCAATGACAGCATGGGTTTTCTCAACATGAACCGCAACAAGCGCAGCATCACGCTGAACCTCAAGTCCGAGGCCGGGCGCGACGTGCTGTTCAAGCTGGTCGAGCAGGCCGACATCCTGGTCGAGAACTACCGGCCCGGCGTCATGAAACGGCTCGGCATCGACTACGAACGCCTGAGCGCGATCAACCCGGCGCTGGTGTACGCCAGCATTTCCGGCTTTGGCCAGAGCGGCCCCTGGGCCGACCGCCCTGGTTTTGACCTGATGGCCCAGGCCATGTCCGGCGTGATGAGTGTGACCGGCTACCCCGGTGGCCCACCGGTGAAGGCCGGTGTGCCGGTAGCTGACATCGGTTGCGCGCTGTTCGCCACCTATGGCGTGCTGGCCGCCTACATCGGCGCCAAGGCCACCGGCAAGGGCCAGCATATTGACGCCTCGCTGTTCGACTCCGCCCTGGCATTTTCGGTCTGGGACATTTCGCAATATTGGGGCACCGGCGAGCCGCCCGAGCCGCTGGGCACGGCCAACCGCATGAGCGCGCCTTACCAGGCGGTGAAGTCCGCCGACGGCCATTTCGTGATGGGCGCGACCAACCAGAAACTCTGGAAGCAGCTTTGCCGTACGCTGGGACGTGAAGAGCTGATCGAAGATCCGCGCTTTGCCACCGTGTCCCTGCGCCTGGCGAACCGGCTCGAACTGATCGCAATGCTGGAAGAGTCCTTCGCCACCCGCAGCAGCGCCGAGTGGATCGACGATCTGCTGGCGGTTGGCATTCCCGCCGGTCCCATCCTCACGTATCCGCAGGCGTTTGAAAGCGAGCATGGGAAGCACCGCAAGATGCGCATGGAGATTGACCACCCGGTGGAAGGCAAAGTGCCCAACATCGGTTTTGCGGTCAAGCTCTTGGGCACGCCGCAGCAGGTGCGCATGCCGCCACCGCTGCTCGGTGAGCACACCGATGCGGTGCTGGCCGAGTTAGGCATCGACGCCAGCCAGCGGGCCGCGCTCGAAGCCCAGGGCGCGTTCTCCGTATGAGCGAAGGCGCGGTTCACCTGAGCATCGAAGGCCGCATCGCCTCGGTGCTGTTCGACCGCCCGCAGGCGCGCAACGCCATGACTTGGGCCATGTACGAGCAGCTGGGCCACATCTGCACCCAACTGCAGACCAACCCCGGCATTCGCGTCG
>DASUIO010000261.1:0-5787 GCA_036279755.1 Polaromonas sp.
GTGGGGTCCTTGATGTCGCAGGTCTTGCAGTGCACGCAGTTCTGCGCATTGATCTGCAGGCGGTCTGTGTTGTCGGCGTTCTTCACAAACTCATAGACACCGGCCGGGCAGTAGCGGCTTTCCGGGCCGGCGTAGGTGGCCAGGTTGACGTTGACGGGAACGCTGGCGTCCTTGAGTGTCAGGTGTGCTGGCTGGTTTTCTTCGTGGTTGGTGCTGGACACAAACACTGAACTCAGGCGGTCAAACGAAATGATGTTATCGGGTTTGGGATAGACGATGGGCTGAAACTCGGCCGCTGGTTTGAGCATTGCGTGGTCAGGCTTGGTGCGGTGAATCGTCCAGGGCGGGCGCTTGATGCCGAGCCTGGGCAGCAGCCAGTGCTCGATGCCGGTCATGAATGAGCCCAGGACCATGCCCTTTTTGAACCACGCCTTGAAGTTGCGCGACTGGTCCAGCTCCTGGGCCAGCCAGCTGCTGGCATAAGCCTCGGGGTAGGCGCTGAGTTCGTCGTGCTGGCGGCCCGAGGTGACTGCGTCATAGGCCGCTTCAGCGGCCAGCATGCCGGTCTTGATGGCTGCATGGCTGCCCTTGATGCGGCTGGCGTTGAGGTAGCCGGCTTCGCAGCCGATCAGGGCGCCGCCGGGAAACACGGTTTTGGGAAGGCTCAATGCGCCGCCCGCCGTGATGGCGCGCGCGCCGTAGCCAATGCGCTTGCCGCCTTCCAGGTAGGCCTTGATGCTGGGGTGCGTTTTCCAGCGTTGCATTTCTTCAAACGGGCTGAGGTAGGGGTTGGCATAGTCCAGGCCCATGACGAAGCCCAGCGTGACCTTATTGCCCTCCAGGTGGTACATGAAGCCACCACCATAGGTGTGGCTGTCCATGGGCCAGCCGGCGGTATGAATGACCAGGCCGGGTTGGTGTTTGGCCGGGTCAATTTCCCACAGCTCCTTCACGCCCAGTGCATAAGTCTGCGGGTCTTTGCCTTCGTCGAGTTTGAAGCGGCTCATCAGCTGGCGGCCCAGGTGGCCACGCGCGCCCTCGGCGAACACGGTGTATTTTCCGTGCAGCGCCATGCCCAGCTGGAAGTGGTCAGTCGGCTCGCCGTTCTTGCCCAGCCCCAAGTTGCCGGTCGCGACACCCTTGACGGAACCGTCTTCGTTGTAAAGCACTTCGGCGGCAGCAAAGCCGGGGAAAATTTCGACGCCAAGGGCTTCGGCCTGCTGCGCCAGCCAGCGCACCAGGTTGCCCAGCGCAACAACGTAATTGCCGTCGTTGTGAAAGCAGTTGGGCACCAGGAAGTCCGGTGTTTTGACGGCGCCTGTTTCAGTGAGGAACAGGACTTTGTCAGCCGTGACAGCCTGGGTCATCGGCGCGCCCAGCGCTTTCCAGTCGGGGATCAGTTCGTTGAGGGCTCTGGGGTCCATCACCGCGCCCGAAAGAATGTGCGCGCCCGGCTCGGAACCTTTTTCAAGCACGACGACAGAAACATCAGTGCCTTTCTCCGCCGCCAGTTGCTTCAGGCGAATCGCCGTGGCCAGCCCACCGGGGCCACCGCCCACGATGACCACGTCATAGTCCATGGCTTCACGGGGTCCAAACTGGGTCAGAATTTCTTGTGGTGTCATGGGGGACTCGCTGATAATGAATTTCAGGACTGGTGTGAAAGTAATCTGTTTCGCAAATGATTTTATGTCGTGAATACAGGGAAGCGAATGCTCGTTCACGTTTGTAGATTTTTAATCGAGAGGAGTTTTTAATGGCCTACAGCATTGATCTTTCGGGGCGTGTCGCGCTGGTGACCGGCGCTTCTGGCGGGCTGGGCACGCAGTTTGCAAAAACCCTGAGCCGTGCTGGCGCCGCCGTGGTGCTGGCAAGCCGCAGGCTCGACAAGCTCAAAGAGTTGCGCGCGCAGATTGAAGCCGAAGGCGGTGCTGCGCATGTGGTGTCGCTCGATGTGACGGACCACGCCAGCATCAAGGCCTGCGTGGCCCATGCCGAAACCGAAGTGGGTCCCATTGACATTCTCGTCAACAATTCCGGCGTGAGCACAACGCAGCGCATCCAGGATGTGACTGAAGCAGACTACGACTTCATTTTCAATACCAATGTGAAGGGCGCATTTTTTGTCGCGCAGGAAGTTGGCAAGCGCATGCTGGCCCGTGCCAAGGGGGCGGTGCCCGGAACCTATGCGGGTGGGCGCATCATCAACATCTCATCCATGGCGGGCCTGCGCGTGTTGCCGCAAATCGGTGTGTACTGCATGAGCAAGGCCGCGGTAGTGCAGATGACTCGCGCCATGGCGCTGGAGTGGGGTAAGTTCGGCATCAACGTCAATGCGATTTGCCCCGGCTACATTGACACCGAAATCAACCACCACCATTGGGAAACCGAGCAGGGCAAAAAACTGGTGCAGATGCTGCCGCGCAAGCGCATTGGCAAGCCGGAAGATCTCGATGCGTTGCTGGTCATGTTGGCCAGCGGCGAAAGCCATTTCGTCAACGGCGCCGTGATTGCGGCGGACGACGGCTTTGGCGTCTAGCCGCTTGTCTGGCTTAAGCTTGAGTCATCATGAAAATCGAAATTCCCGAAAAGAAAAAACTGGTCCATGAGATGCACATCCCGATCCGCTGGGGCGACATGGATGCGATGGGCCACCTCAACAACGGCACCTATTTCCGATATCTGGAAACCATTCGCATCGACTGGATGTACGCCATGGGCTGCAAGCCCGACCCGCAGGGCGAGGGCCCAGTGATCGTCAATGCCTTCTGCAATTTTTACAAGCAGCTGGAGTACCCGGGCGATGTACTGGTCAGGATGTATGTGAGCGATCCGGGTCGCACCACCTTTGAAAGCTGGGCCACCATGGAACGCGTGGACGAGCCGGGTGTGATTTGCGCTGCCGGCGGTGCCACCACGATTTGGGTGGACTTTCCGGCGCAAAAAGCCAAAACGCTGCCGGACTGGATGCGGCAGCTCGTCAGTTGAGCGCATGATGGCGGAAGTCGGAGGTTTTTCAAATGCCCATCACCGAAGTCATCCCCGCTGATCTCCAGCTCACCATCGATCCCGAAGCGCTGGGTTTTACGGATACGTCTGAGCTACTGGACCAGGCACTGCCCTGGATCGGACAGGAGCGAGCCGAAATCGCGGCCCGTTTTGGTCTGGAGATGGATCAGCCTGATTACAACGTTTTCGTGCTGGGTGAAGTCGGCAGCGGACGTTCGACCCTGTTGCGGCACTTGGCGCAGACGCTTGCCGCCAGCCGGGCGGTGCCCCCTGATTTGTGTTACCTCAATAATTTTGACAGCCCGGAGCGGCCGCTGGCCCTGCGAATGCCCGCCGGACAGGGGCGAGTGCTGCGCCAACTCATGGCGCAGTTGAGTAAAACACTTCAGGCGGAAATCCCCAAACGTCTGGCCGGTCAGGATTTCAAGACGGAAAGTGAGCGTCTTGAAAAAGCCTACAAAGCCGAAGAAGGTCCGGCCTATGCAAAGCTCGATGCGTTTGCAGAAGCCCGGAGCTTTTCTCTGTTTCGCGAGGAGGGTCATTTGCTCTTTACCTTGAGGGATGAAAAAGGCCATGCCCTGACCGAAAACGAGGCGATGGCCTTGTCGAAAGAGCGGCGCACTGAAATTGACCAGGCGGAGCAGGAACTTCGCGCGGAGATTGCCCGATATCTCGAAAAGACCCGAGCGTTGGAGCGGGTCATGAACGAGGGTCTCGCGGCCTTGCGCCGCCAGGTGATCAAGCCGATGGTGGAGCACGAGCTGCAGGAAATCCGGAACCAACTCAAAAAGCAGATCAAGGATTCGGTCAAGCTTGGCAACTACCTGGACCAGGTCATGCACGATGTGCTCGAAAACCTGGAACTGTTCCAGGCGGACGACACCGAAGAGGACGTCCGGCTGGAGGCGCTCGCTGACGTGCTGTCACGCTATCGCGTCAACCTCGTCGTGGATAACCAGGGCTTGAGCGGGGCGCCCGTGCTGGTCGAGGACAACCCCCTGTTTCGCTCGCTGTTTGGCAGTATCGAGTATCAGTCGGAGAATGATGTGCTGGAGACGGATTTCTCGCGCATCCGCGCGGGCAGCCTGCTCAAGGCGCACGGCGGGTTTCTGATGCTGCATCTGCGCGATCTGCTGGCTGATGAACTCGTCTGGGAAAAGCTGCGACGCTTCCTGCGAAGCGGCCGCCTGCAGATCGAAGAGTCCGGCATGATGTATTCGCCGATTGCCGCCGTGTCGCTGGAGCCCGAACCGGTGGATGTGGACGTCAAGATCATCCTGATTGGATCGGTCGAGGAGTACTACGCCGTGCAGGAGGGCGATCCCGAATTTGCGCGTCGTTTTCGCTGCAAGGTGGACTTTGCAGAAAGTTTTTCAGCAAGTGGGGATACCCGGCGGTCCTCGGCAATTTTTGTGGCGCACACCTGCCGCAAGATGGGATCACGCCATTTTTCTGCAGCGGCCGTCGCACGCCTGCTGGAGGACTCGCACCGCGAAGTGGACGACCAGACGCGCCAGAGTGCGATCTTCGCCCATGTCGAGGCGTTAGTGATTGAAAGTGCGTCGATTTGCCGTGCGCGCAGCGGAACGCTGGTGGACGTGCAGGACATCGAGGCGGCCCTGCGCGCCCGCAAGTACCGGCACGATTACCCGGAACAGCGCGAACAGGAAACCATTACAGATGGGGAACGGCTGCTTGTCCTGGCCGGCGAGAAGGTGGGGCAACTCAATGCCTTGACCGTTATCGACCTGGGTGACTACCGTTTCGGTTTTCCGGTGGGCGTCACGGCCCGTACCTACGCCGGTGACGAAGGCCTGCTCAATGTTGAGCGCGAGGTGAAACTCTCCGGCCCCATCCATGACAAGGGGGTGCTCATCCTGCACAGCTATCTGTCCGCGCTGTTTGCCCATATCGCACCGCTGGCGCTCGATGCAGCCATCGTTTTCGAGCAGGAGTACCACGGCGTCGAGGGCGATTCTGCTTCCTGCGCCGAGCTGTATGTACTGCTTTCGTCCCTGTCAGGTCTGCCCCTTAAACAGGGAATCGCCGTGACTGGGGCTGTCAACCAGCATGGCCAAATGCTGCCGGTGGGCGCTATCAACGAAAAAATCGAGGGCTATTTCCGAAGTTGTGAGACCGCCGGGCTCAACGGCAGCCAGGGCGTCCTGATTCCCCGCCGCAACCGTCGCCACTTGATGCTGGAGCGCAAGGTGGTGGAGGCTGTGACCCAGGGCCGGTTCCATATCTACACGGCCGAATATGCGAGCGAAGGCCTGGAACTTCTCACCGGCATGACTTTTGGCGAGTTGGGCCCGGCGGGCCTTTACCCGCTGGACAGCGTGCTCGGCCACGCGCAGAAAACCTTGCAGGATTACCGGCGAGCGTGCCAGTTGTCGGGCCGGCACAAGTCCGAGCGAAAATCCAGACAGCCGCGCTGACGAGGATTTTTGGGTACTATTTCTGCTTCGGGACCCGGCCCATCAGGTAGAACTCAGGGTTGGGCTGCATGTTGCTGAAGCTGGCCATGCGGTTGGACAGGCCAAAAAATGCCGTAATGGCCGCGATGTCCCAGGCGTCTTCATCATTGAAACCGTGCGGGTACAGGGCTTCAAAGTCGGCGTCTTCAATCTGGTCGGCGCTCAGGCATACCTTCATGGCGAATTCGAGCATGGCGCGCTGGCGCGGCGTGATGTCGGCCTTGCGGTAGTTCACTGCGACCTGGTCGGCCACCAGCGGTTTCTTTTCGTAGATTCGCAAGATGGCACCATGCGCCACCAC
>DASUIO010000262.1:0-4109 GCA_036279755.1 Polaromonas sp.
CTAACTTTTGTTTTAAGCCCATTAAATAATGGATAGCTTGTCTAAAAAACTGGCGTTCTGCGCTTGATGGCGTTTGCGTTGTCTTTGCTCTCTGCCCCCCTTTTTCGACTGGCAAAGCCACTGAGGGCCAGCATGGCTGGGGCGGTTCCTCAGGTTCCGACTCTTTGCGCCCGTCGCGCAAGACCCACGAAAACGCCAAATCCGCTGTTCATGCGGGCGTTGGCGCGGCTTGGGCCATATCGCATTAGTTGCTTGCCATTTGCATAACTGGCGCATAATATGAGGGGTGTGAATGTCAACATTCGCACAAGTTAGGTGATCGGTCAGTTTCGCGCGCTACAGCGGTACGTTTAAGATTTGTTGTGCTTTCGGGACCCCATCGCTTTTGTTATTGTGTTTTAGAGGAGTCCCTTCATGGGCAACAAACTATACGTCGGCAACCTGCCTTACTCGGTGCGTGACGAAGATCTGCAACAATCTTTTGGTCAATTTGGCGTTGTCACCAGCGCTAAAGTCATGATGGAACGCGACACGGGTCGCTCCAAAGGCTTTGGCTTTGTCGAAATGGCCAGCGATGCAGAAGCTCAAGCCGCAATCAACGGCATGAACGGCCAGCCTTTGGGCGGCCGTAGCGTTGTCGTCAACGAAGCCCGTCCAATGGAAGCACGTCCTCCACGTAGCGGCGGCTTCGGCGGCGGCAGTGGTGGTGGCGGCTACGGTGGTGGTGGCAGCGGTGGCGGCTACGGCGGCGGCGCTGGTGGTGGCCGTTCCGGTGGCGGCGGCGGCGAAGGCGGTTTCCGCAGCCCGTACGGCGGCGGCGGCGCTGGTGGTGGCCGTTCCGGTGGCGGCGGCAGCGGTGGTGGACGCGGCGGCTACTAAGCCCTGCAAGACCCTCGCGCTGCTGGCTAATTGGCCAGCGCACAAAGCTTCTTCAGTCTTTGACTGAAAATCGCTAAAAAAGGCTTCAAGACTTCGGTTTTGGAGCCTTTTTGCGTTGCAGCCATAGGTGACGGGTACAAGCAAGCGGTTAATGTTTTTACAGCGATCGACGACTTTTTCCGCTTTGCGCACGGATGTATGCGCGTCTAAAAAATGCGAATCAACGCTGGCCCTGCCGGTGCTTGCGGGCGCGGCCAGCCAGGGCCTTGTCAAATACCGCATTCGGCAGCAAGCGCAGCACCTTGGCGACCACGCCCATTTGCCACGGAATGACGCGGTAGCTCTGGCCCGCCTGGATGGCGGCAAAGGCCTTGTCGGCAAATACCTCGGCCTTCATCAGAAACGGCATTGAATAGCGGTTTTGCCGTGTCAACGGCGTGTCGATATAACCCGGGCAAATCGTCACCACCTTCACGCCACTGGGCCGAAGCTCGCCGCGCAAGCTCTCGCAGTAGCCGATGACCGCCGCCTTGCTGGCGCAGTAAGCCGCGTGGCCCGGCAGGCCGCGTATGCCGGCGACACTGCCAATGCCGACCAGCGCACCCGTCCCGCGCGCCACCATGGCCGCTACAAACGGATGAAACGTAGCCGCCAGGCCGATGTTGTTGGTCGCAAAGGTTTGCGCCATCAGCTCCATATCTTCCCGCGCGGCGGTATCCATGCCGATGCTGATGCCGGCATTGGCAATCACCACATCGGGCACACCCTGCGCGGCAATACAGGCCTGCCCCGCCGCCACAATGCTGTCGCTATGGGAGACATCGGCGCTATAGATCTGATAGCGGTCGGCACTGATCGAATTCGCCTCAGCCCATGACTGGACCTCTTCGGTTCGGCGCACTGCGAGTGCCAGCCGGTAGCCCGCCGCGTAATACCGCAGCGCCAGCGCCTGGCCAATGCCGCTGGATGCGCCGGTGATGAACACGAGTCTGGACATGGCGGGGCTTGGACCTGGGCTGAGTTTGCGGGCTGTCTGTGGCGGCACGCCGCTGTGGTGCTAACGGGCGGGTGAAGCGGGACTGGCGGAGCTCGCCGCACCGGAAGCCGATTTCGGCATCAGTACACCCCGAACGCGGCCCTTGAGATTGGCCACCTGGTCGAGATTGTCATAGGCGAAGGTGTCGCCGGTGAACTGGTCCGCGCCCCGGATCAGTACAACAGGTTTGTGGGACTGGACGCGCTCCTCGTTCAAAAACACATGCAGGAAGTCGCCGCGAAACTCCAGGCGCGGAGTTGCCTTGCCGGTGGCGTCCTGGCTGCCTTCGCGCACCACCACCGCATTGCCGGTCAACTGGACTTCCGAACCATCGCTGTTGGCGTAGGCGCGGTTGGCCGTGGCCGTGGTGATATGCCCATCGACGTTGATGCTGCGAATCCGCACCTGGTCGATCTCCAGGATGTCAGTGTCCAGGAAGTGCCGCGCCTCGATGCCATAAATTTCGCTTTTTAGCTTGCCGCCCTCGTCGAAGGTTTTGACGGTGAACTTGCGCATGAAATAGTCCACCTCGTGACTGACCTCTTTGGCGATTTCGGGTGCGCTGAAGATCGGCGTGTTGCGCACCAGCCAGTAGGTGCCCAAGGCCAGCGTGCCCATCATCAGCAGCGGTATGTACATGGCCGTGCTGTCCCATAAACGTACGAGGGCGCGCCAGACGCCCTTGAGCGACTGAAGCGCAGCGCCACCATCAGTCAAGGCGAGCATCATCGGGAGTACTCCTGCAGCAGGCCGGCATAGCGGCCGCTGGCAACAAGCAACAGGTCACACAGCTCGCGCGCCGCACCATGGCCGCCGTGTGCCTGGGTGACGTAGTCGGCCAGCGCCCTGACCTCCATGTGCGCGTTGGGCGGCGCGCAGCTCAGCACCGCGCGGCGCATCACCGGCAGATCAGGCCAGTCATCGCCCATGGCTGCTGCAGCGGTCCAGTCGAGTCCGAGCGCCTGCAGGGTAATCTCGGCAGCAGGGCGCTTGTCTTCGGTGCCAAAGTGTGCGTGCGTGATGCCCAGTGCTTGCAGGCGCGCGCGCAGCACGGGGCCGTCACGGCCGGTGATGACTGCCGGTGTGATACCGGCTTTTTGCAGCAGCTTCAGGCCGAGGCCATCCAGAATATTAAAACGCTTGAGGGTCTCACCGCCCTCAGTCAGGTAGAGGCCTCCATCGGTCAAGACGCCGTCCACATCGAAGAAGGCGACGCGTATTCCCTGAGCCTTGAGCAGCAGCTCAGGCGCGAAATTCAAAGCCGGTTCCAGGGCGGGAAAAGTCCCCTCAGGGGGCAGCGGTAGCGCAGCACACGAAGTAAAGAGCGTGGAGGCCATTTAGATCACCTTGGCGCGCATCAGGTCATGGGTATTGAGCGCGCCGCACAGCACGCCGGCGTCGTCCACCACCAGCACGCTGGTAATGCTGTGCTGCTCCATCAGCGCCACCGCCTCCACGGCCAGGGAATCCGCCCGCACCGTGCGCGGATGAGCATGCATCACGTCTCCCGCCTTGCTGCTACGCAAGTCCACCCCTTTTTCTACCAGGCGACGCAAATCACCATCGGTGAAGATGCCCAGCACATGCTGGCTGCCGTCCACCACAGCCGAAGCCCCCAGGCCTTTGGCGCTCATCTCGCGCATGAGTTCGGTAAAAGGAGTTTCCGGCCGCACCTGCGGAACGGCCTCACCAGTGCGCATCACGTCACGCACGTGGGTCAGTAGCTTGCGGCCCAGCGCGCCGCCCGGGTGCGAGCGGGCGAAGTCTTCTTCCTTGAAACCGCGCGCATCGAGCAACGCCACCGCCAAGGCATCGCCGAGCGCGAGTTGCGCCGTGGTGCTGGCCGTGGGTGCCAGGTTCAATGGGCAGGCTTCTCTGGCAACACTGCTGTCCAGCGTCACGCGGGCATGTTTGGCCAACGCGGATTGCGCGCCACCGGTGATGGCGATAAGCGGCGCGCCCAGGCGGCTGAGCATCGGGAGAATCGCCGTGAGCTCCTCGCTCTCGCCACTGTTGGAGATGGCCAGCACCACGTCCAGGGCGGTGACCATGCCCAGATCGCCATGACTGGCCTCGGCCGGATGGACAAACATGGCTGGCGTGCCCGTGGAGGCCAGCGTGGCCGCGATCTTGCGACCGATGTGGCCGCTTTTACCCATGCCCATGACCACCACGCGGCCGCGGCAAAGCAGCA
>DASUIO010000263.1:0-2748 GCA_036279755.1 Polaromonas sp.
AGAAACACCAGGTAATTTCCGGCTTTGGCGGTGTATTGCCGTGCCATCAGGTCCACGATGGGCGAGAGCGAGTTGTCGCGGTGTTGGTAGCGGGTGGAAATATCGCTTACCACCTGTATTGACAACTGCTCGGCCACAAACGGCGACGGCACATCGATCCAGACGGTGTCGCCCGGCAGGCCGAGGGTGTCGGCGTAATAGGCTTGCGGGCTCAGGGTGGCAGAAAACAGGGCGACAGAACGTGCCGCGGCAAAGCGAGCGGCTAAAAAGGGTGCCGGCACCACGTTTCGGATACACAGTTGGGCAAAGGGCTTGCCGCCACTTCCGCTTTCGTGGCTCAGTGTGATGTCAAACAGCGAGTGCTTGCCAAAGCTTTCGGCCATGCGCGAGAAGTGCAGTGCGTCAAAATAAAAGCGTTGCAGGCCCGCATCCACGCGCGTGGGATGGGCCTCCAGATCGTCGGTGATGGCGCTGGTCGCCTGCTGCAGGGCCTGAAGGAATTTGGCGGGCAACTCGGCATGCACCTGGTAGGTCTCGTTTTGGTCCTTGTGCAAGTCGCGCCAGGTGCGCTGCAGACGGCCCAGAGATTTCTTGAGCGCCGGGGCTGCAGACTGCCGCACCCCGGCCAAATCCGCCTGATCCAGCACGGCCGAGTACATCTTGCGCGCCCGCTCCACCAGGTTGTGCGCCTCATCCACCAGCACGCTGACGCGCCACTGGTTGCCCACTGTCAGCCCGTGCAGCAGGGCGCTCGTGTCAAAGTAATAGTTGTAGTCGCCGACCACCACATCGCTCCAGCGCACCAAGTCCTGGCTGAGGTAGTAGGGGCACACGCCGTGCGCCAATGCGACGCTCCGAAGCGCTTCCCTGTTCAGCAAGCCCGGAGCCAGCGGGACTGAAAGCGCCGCACTGCGTGCCGCTGGCAAGCGGTCATAAAAGCCCTTGGCCAGCGGGCACGATTCGCCATGGCAGGCCTTATCGGGGTGCTCGCAGGCCTTGTCGCGCGCCACCAGTTCCAGCACCCGCAGAGGCAGGGCGGGCGCGCTGTTTTTTATCAGCGCCAGCGCGTCGAGCGCCAAGCTGCGGCCGGAGGTTTTGGCCGCCAGAAAAATGACCTTGTCGAGTTCCTGCCGGGGTGACGCCTTGAGCAGCGGAAAGACGGTACCTATGGTTTTACCGATTCCCGTGGGCGCCTGCGCCATGAGGCAGCGGCCACTGCTGCCCGACTTGTAGACCGCTTCGGCGAGTTCCCGCTGGCCCGGGCGAAAGGCGGCGTGGGGAAAAGGCAGTGAGGCCAGCGCCGTGTCTCGCGCCGCGCGATGGGCCAGCTCCTGCCTGGCCCAGTGCAGAAAGTTTTCGCACTGCGATTCAAAATACTGTTGCAGCGTGTCTGCGCTGAACAGCTCGCTCAGCAGCGTTTCCTGCTGGCTTCCAATATCAAAGTAAACCAGCGCCAGGCGCAACTCGGGCAGACCCAGTTTCAGGCACAGCAGCCAGCCGTAAATTTTGACTTGCGCCCAGTGCAGCTGCCGGTGGTTTTCTGGCAATGCGGCCAAGTCACCCCGGAAGGTTTTGACTTCTTCGAGCTGGTTTTTTTCCGGGTCGTAGCCATCAGCCCGGCCGCGAACCAGGAGCTGCTGGTACCCGCCTGTCAGGCTGACCTCGGCCTGGTAGCCTTTCGCTCGACGCGCGGCCACGAGCGCATGGCCCGCCATGCCTTGCTGCGCGGAAGGCGAGGGCGTAAAACGCAGGTCCAGGTCGCCGTGCTTGGCCGTGAACTCGCAAAGGGCCCTGACCGCAACAACGTATTTCAATCGGGGCTCGCTGCCAGCGACCTATTGCGGCTTGACACCGTTCAAGGCGTTTTCAAATTCCTCACGCGACAGCGCGTTGTCTTTGTTGGTGTCGGCCTCATCAAAGTGCCTGGCCACACCGCGAAAGCCAGCCGCTTCTTCGCGGCTAATCTTCCCGTCTTTGTTGGCATCCATCAACTTGAAGGCAAGTCCCATGTCACTGGCCGCATATTTGGGTGCAGTCGAGGTTGCGGCGGCTGTCGTGGAGGGCTCTGCCGGCTGGGCCTGCGCACTCATGGCAAACAGGGCTGTGGCGGCGGTCAGGGCTAGCGTCATCCCGCACCTGCAAAACCAGGAGGCGTTGAAGCGGGAAGGTGTCTGCTGTTGGCGTTGCTCTGCTGCGGTAAAAGTCATCTGATTATTGAGGAGGTAGTCGGTCATAAACACTATTGAATGCCAACAAGTACTTTAGCGCCAGTGCGCTTGCATCATGTTTCGGCGCTTTATATTCGAAGGGGTGCCCGACACACTTCTTGGGGTCCCGCAGGTTGTCGATAGTCGATCGGTGCCAACAGCGACGGTGTTTGAGCCGTGTGACGACTTTGCGCAGGAGCTGATCGCCATCCAGGACGCAGTCATTTCGACCGGAAAATAATCTCTTTCATGCGCTGAAGCTTGGGCGACACCACAGGCACGGTCAGCATGGTGCTGGCAATGGCCATCAACAGCAAGGCGGTGAAGGTCTCGCTGGTAATGATGCCTTTGTCCAGCAGGATATTGGAAAAAATAATCATGATGAGCGCCTTGGTCTGCAGCAGCCAGCCAATGATGGCACTTTCACCAGGCGCCCATTTGAGCAGTTTCCCGGCGAAGTGGGTGCCGATCAGTTTGCCCACCACAGAGGCGACGAGCAACACGGCAGCGGCGACAAACACGGCTTCGCCGCCCACAGTCC
>DASUIO010000264.1:0-5285 GCA_036279755.1 Polaromonas sp.
AGGGCTGCGCGCCAACGGAGAGGAGTTTCCCCTGGACGCCTCCATCTCCCGTCTCGACACACCCGGGGGCAAGCTGTTCACGGTGATCCTGCGTGACATCACCGAAGTGGACAGGCTCCAGCGGGAGCTGGCCGAAAACGATGCCCGGTTGCGAGAAAGCCAGCGCAGGCTGCAGGTTGCTCAGCGACTGGCGCGCATCGGCTACTGGCAGATTGACCTCAGTACCAACCTGATATGGTGGTGCGATGGTGCCTATAACGTGCTTGGCGTGGACCGCGCACGTCTTGATGGCACCTATGACGGGCTTTTCCAGCTGATCCATCCAGGCGACCGGGAGATTTTTGGGGTCGAATATGACGCTGCCGTTCAGGCCGGTTTGCCGCTAGACATTGAGTTCCGCGTTGTTGCGTCTGCTGGCGAGGTGCGATGGGTTCATCTGCTCGGCCGAATCGAGGGCAATGCCCACGGCAAGCCGATAACGCTGGCTGGCACGGTACAGGACATCACTGACCGCAAGCTCTCAGATGACGCTCGGCGCACGAGCGAAGCACAGTTTCGCCTACTGACAGACGCGATGCCCCAGATCGTCTGGATGATGCAACCGGATGGCCGGCACACCTACTTTAATCAAAAATGGATGGACTACACAGGCTTGGCAATGGAGGAGAGCCTCGGGCACGGCTGGACCCATCTGATTCATCCCGATGACAGCCTGCGAGCTTCCAAACTTTGGGAACAGGCATTCAAGAGTGGCGAGGTCTATGAGATCGAATATCGGCTGCGCCGGGCAGACGGCGTCTATCGCTGGATGCTGGGCCGTGCGCTCCCGCTATGTGACGCGAAGGGCCTAAGGACCAAATGGCTGGGTACTCTTACCGATATTGACGACCTGAAACAAGCCACAGCGCTTCTGGAGAAAAATCACTCCCTGATACGGATTGCCGGCAGGGTTGCGCGCCTGGGCGGATGGACGATTGAGCTGCCAGACCGCACGCTGACCTGGTCGGATGAAAACTGCATTATTCACGATGTACCGCCAGGTTATAAACCGACATTGGAAGAGGGGATTGGCTACTTTCTTCCAGAGCATCGGGCGACAGTGATCCGTTATGTGGAGGCTTGCGCGCAACAAGGCACTCCTTATGAATTTGTGCTTCCCAAGGTCACCGCCAAGGGCCGACGAATCTGGGTGCGTTCGATCGGCGAGGCTGTACGTGATGCAGCAGGACAAATTATTCGCCTTCAAGGCGCATTTCAGGACATCTCAGAGCAGAAGCAGGCGGAGGCGCGCATGCTCGCTTTGGAGACACGGCTCACTACAACGCTGGAAAGCATCACGGACGGCTTTTACCTTCTGGACAAAGACTGGAACTTCACCTTCCTGAACGGGCAGGCAGAGCGCATGCTCAAGCGTCGCCGAGAGGACCTCCTGGGCAAGAACCTGTGGCAGGAGTTCCCCGAGGCCGTGGGCACGAGTGTCGAGCGGGAATACCGCTTAACGGGTGAAGAGCAACGTACGACCCACTTTGAGGCCTTTGATCTGCCGCTAGAGACCTGGTTTGATTTTCACGTCTATCCCACTGAGACGGGGATCGCGGTTTACTTTCAGGACATCACCCAGAGACGCTCAGAACAGGCTCAGTTGCGACTGCTGGAAACGGCGGTGTCCCGTTTGAACGACATTGTGATCATTACGGAAGCCGAACCCTTCGACGAGCCAGGTCCGCGGATTGTTTTTGTGAACGATGCTTTCGAGCGATACACAGGCTACAGCCGGGAGGATGCCATCGGAAATACCCCAGGGCTTCTCGCGGGACCCAAAACCCAGCGTGCTGAGTTGGACCGAATTCGTGCCGCCATGAAAGAGTGGCAACCTGTGCGCTCGGAAATCGTCAGCTACACCAAGGCCGGCAAGGAGCTCTGGCTGGAAACCGATATCGCGCCCATCGCCGACGAATCTGGCAGATTCACCCATTGGGTGGCTGTCGAGCGCGACATCACGGAACGCAGGCGACAACAGGAAGAAATTCTCAGCCTCAATAGCGAACTCGAAGAACGGGTGCAACTGCGCACCTCCCAGCTGGAGGCCGCCATCACGGAGCTGGAAGCCTTTTCATATTCCGTGGCGCACGATCTACGCTCTCCACTGATCACCATCGGCGGCTTCAGCGCCTTGCTGCAGGAAGCGCTTCCTTCGGATTCGGGGGAGCGATCCCGACACTACTTGGACAGGATACGAAACGGAGTGCGGCGCATGGGCGAGCTCACGGATGGACTGCTTTCCCTGGCCCATCTGTCACGCACCAGCCTGACCTTGTCCACGGTCGATATGAGCGCTGAGGCAAACACGGTCATCCAGCAATGCTCGGAAAACGACCCTACGCGGGTGGTGCAAGTGACTGTCGAGCCCGGCCTGCTGGTGCGGGCGGACCCTTCGCTACTGCGACAGGTCCTGGAGAACCTCATCGCGAATGCATGGAAGTTCACCTCGAAAACGTCCTACGCTGAAATTTCGATGGGCCAGGAGACCGGCCCCGATCATGAGCTGGTCTATTTCGTCAAGGACAACGGCGCCGGATTTAACATGACGTATGCGGACAAGCTGTTCGGTACCTTCCAGCGCCTGCACTCGCCGGAAGAGTTTTCCGGCAGTGGCATTGGGCTGGCCACGGTCCAGCGCATCATCAACCGGCACGGCGGAAAGATCTGGGCTTCTTCAGGGGTCGACCAAGGCAGCACGTTTTACTTCACACTGGGAAGCGACACGAATTCCGCAGACGCGACCATCCCTTCGTAGTCACCAGGACGCATTCAGGGTTAGCGAGGAGCAGTTCCGTAATGCGTTTGAGCATGCGCAATCGGGATGATTGCGGCTTGCCACCGACCAGCGCCTACTCAGGGTCAATAGCGCATTTTTCCGGATGATGAATCCCAGGTACTGTCAACTTGTTGGGCGCGAAGGCAAAAAGGCGTCACTTCAACGTCCAACACCCAAAGCCGCCTGTGCACCGATTTAGGAGCGGTCATTCGCCGATGACGGATGCCACCGACGCAGCCACAGGGTTGACTGTCAACTCTTGATCGTCAGCCGAAATACTTCTTCAAAAACTCGTCCATTTCCAGCCGCTTTCCGTCGGCTGCTTGTTCGAGCTTCTCTGCCAAATCAAGCTGACCTGTAGTCGGGCCAGAACCTCCACCCGCAGCAGATTTCTGAAAAGCTTGCATGACTCTAAACCGCGCTATGCGCGCTTCCTCGTTGAGAGCTAGCCAGTCGGCTTGCATCATTGCCCATTTTTCACCGTCTCCAACATTAGCCATATCCGCCTCCTTCACGTTGAGTCAACAGTATCGTTACCGCCGATGAGACCTCGACAAGACTGCAGGCAAATTGAGATAGCGCAAAGACGGACAGACAAAGGCAAAAATACCCTGGAATTCAAGTTGAACCCCACGAGCACCGGCGACCTACACACTCAAATATCAATATTCGCCGCCCTCAACGCATTTTGCTCAATGAACTCACGGCGCGGCTCGACTTCATCGCCCATCAGCATGGTGAACACCCGATCGGCTTCGATGGCGTCGTCCACCTGCACCCTGAGCAGGCGGCGCACGTTGGGGTCCATGGTGGTTTCCCAGAGCTGGGCGGGGTTCATCTCGCCCAGGCCTTTGTAGCGCTGGCGTGCCGTGACGTTTTCGGCCTGGCCGATCAGCCAGGCCATGGCCTGGCGGAAGTCGCCGATCTTTTCTTCTTTCCTGCGCTCGCCTTCACCGCGCATGACTTTCGCGCCTTCGCCGATCAAGCCCCTGAACGACGTGGCCGCTTCGGCCAGCGTGGCGTAGTCGGCGCCGTGCACAAAGTCCTGTGTCAGCACGCTGCTCTTGATGTTGCCGTGGTGTTGGCGGCTGATGCGCAGCAGGGGTTTGTCGGTGCGGGTATCAAACTCGCCGGCCACTTCGGCGGGCGAGCCTGTCAGGTTCAACTCGCGCAGCTTGACTTGCAGTAGTGCGGCTGAAGCTTCGGCATCGGCCATGGTATCGAGATTGAGCGACGCGCCATCGGCAATCGCGCGCAGGGCTTCTGCATCCATAAAACCGTGCAGACGCGCTATCACCGACTCGGCCAGCTGGTGTTTGCGAGCCAGCTCGGCCAGTGCGTCACCCGCCAATACCGCGCTTTCGTCGGTGCCGGTTTGCACGCTTGCGTCTTTCAGCGCAACGCGCAGCAAAAACGCGTCGAGTGCGCCAGTGTCTTTCAGATATTGCTCTTCCTTGCCGGCTTTGACCTTGTACAGCGGCGGCTGTGCAATGTAGATGTAGCCACGCTCCACGAGCTCGGGCATCTGGCGGTAAAAGAAGGTGAGCAGCAGCGTGCGAATGTGCGCACCGTCCACGTCGGCATCGGTCATGATGATGATGCGGTGGTAGCGCAGCTTGGCCACATTGAAGTCATCAGCGCCTGGCACGCCTTCGGTTCCCCGCGTGCCGCCGGCATTTCCAATGCCGGTGCCCAGTGCCGTGATCAAAATCAAAATTTCGTTGCTGGTCAGCAGCTTTTCATAGCGCGCTTTTTCCACGTTCAGTATCTTGCCGCGCAGGGGCAGGATGGCCTGAAATTTACGGTCCCGACCCTGCTTGGCGGATCCGCCGGCCGAGTCGCCCTCGACCAGATAGATTTCGCACAGTGCCGGGTCTTTTTCCTGGCAGTCGGCGAGCTTGCCGGGCAGGCCCATGCCGTCCAGCACGCCTTTGCGGCGCGTCATGTCGCGGGCCTTGCGGGCGGCTTCTCTGGCCCGCGCGGCTTCAATGATCTTGCCGACGATGATCTTGGCGTCGTTGGGGCGCTCCTGCAGGTAGTCATACAAGAGCCGGCTCACGATGTCTTCGACCGGGCCACGCACTTCACTGGACACCAGTTTGTCTTTGGTCTGGCTGGAGAACTTGGGCTCGGGCACCTTTATGCTCAGAACGCAACACAGGCCTTCGCGCATGTCGTCCCCGGTGACCTCGACCTTGGCTTTTTTGGCCAGCTCACTGTCGTCGATGTACTTGTTGATCACCCTCGTCATGGCGGCGCGCAGGCCGGTCAGGTGGGTGCCACCGTCGCGCTGGGGAATGTTGTTGGTAAAGCACAGCACCTGCTCGCTGTAGCCGCTGTTCCACTGCATCGCCACTTCCACGCCAATGTTGGTGCCCTGGTCGCTCTGGCGGTCGCCCGTGGCGGCAAACACGTTGGGGTGCAGTACGGTCTTGCCTTTGTTGATGAACTCGACGAAGCCCTTGAC
>DASUIO010000265.1:0-2682 GCA_036279755.1 Polaromonas sp.
AGGGAGGCCAGCGCAATGAACATGGCCACCCCCGCGCTCGGTCCGTCCTTCGGAATCGCGCCGGCTGGCACATGCACGTGGACATCAATGCCTTCGAACCTTTCCGCCGGAACCCCCAGTGTGTTGGCGCACGACTTCACAAGCGTCAGCGCGGCTTGGGCACTTTCCTTCATCACGTCACCGAGCTGGCCGGTCAGAATCAGGCGGCCGGTGCCCGCCACACGGGTCGCTTCGATGAACAGGATGTCGCCGCCCACCGGCGTCCATGCCAGCCCGGTGGCCACACCCGGCATGCTGCTGCGCAGCGCAGTCTCGTGTTCGAACTTGGGCGGACCAAGGAGCGCATCCAGATCGCCCGCATCGACACGCACCTGCAGCTTCGAGCCGTCCGCGATCTGCACCGCGGCGTGCCGCATGACGCGGCCGATCTCGCGCTCAAGCTGGCGCACACCCGCTTCCCGGGTGTACTCGGCTACCAGGGACTGCAAAGCCGCAGTGGTCAATTCGCACTGATTCTCGTGCAGGCCGTTGGCCTCGCGCTGGCGCTGCACCAGATAGCGCAGGGCGATCTGCAGCTTTTCCTCCTGGGTGTAACCCGGCAGCTCAATCACCTCCATCCGATCACGCATCGGAGCGGGCACCTGGTCAATGACATTCGCCGTCGCAACAAAAACCACACGGCTCAGGTCAAACGGCACCCCCAGGTAATTGTCCCGAAACGTCGAATTTTGCTCCGGGTCCAGTACCTCCAGCATGGCAGCCGACGGGTCGCCATGGGCGCTGGGTGACAACTTGTCGATCTCGTCGAGCATCATCACGCAGTGACGTGCGCCAGCCTTGCGCAAGCTTTGCACAATCATGCCCGGCATGGCGCCAATATAAGTGCGGCGGTGGCCGCGAATCTCGGCTTCGTCATGAATACCCCCCAGCGAAACGCGCACAAATGGCCGCCCCAAGGCGTGTGCAATGCTCTGACCCAGCGAGGTCTTGCCCACGCCCGGTGGGCCGACGAAGCACAGAATCGGCGCGCGTCCCTGCGGATTGAGCTTTTGCACCGCAAGGTACTCCACAATGCGCTGCTTGATACGCTCCAGCCCGTAATGCTCGGCTTCGAGAATGCGGCGCGCCTCGCCCAGATCAATCGGACTGACGGGCGGCGCCGCCCAAGGCAACTCGGTCATCCACTCCAGGTAGGTGCGCAGCATCGAGTACTCGCTGGACGCATCCGGCATCCTTTGCAGACGTCCGAGCTCCTTGCGCGCCTGGGATTCCACCTCGGCAGGCATGCCAGCCTTCGTGATCAGCTCGCCGAGCCGTGCCAAGTCCTCGTTGCTGCCCCCCTCCTCGCCCAGTTCCTTCTGGATCGTCTTGAGTTGCTCACGCAGCATGTATTTGCGCTGAACATCGTCGATCTGCTCCTTGGTGCGCTCGCCAATTTCCTGCGACAGCCGCAGCACCTCAATGCGGTGCGACAGCATCTGCAGCACCTTCTGCAGCCGCTCTTCCGGGTTTGCCGTTTCAAGCAACATCTGCTTCTCGCTCACCTCGATATCCAGCAGGCTCGCAACGACGTCAGCCAGATGCGACGGTGACTTCACGGCTTGCAGCGTATGCGCCAGCTCGGCCGGGGCTCCCGGCAGCAGCGAGATGATCTCGGCAGCCCGCTTGCGCAGCTGCAGGCCCAGCGCTTCAGCCTGCGTAGAGATCTCGGCCGGCTCTTCAATGAACTGCACACGGGCAGCCAGAAACGGATAACCTTCAACCAGCGCCTCAATGCGAAAGCGCCCCACGCCCTGGCACAAGGCATGGCGCAGTTGCTCATCCGAGTCCACATACTGCACCACCTTGGCGGTGGTCCCGACATCCCACAGCGCCTCGCGCCCCGGGTCATCGACCCGCTCGTCGCGCTGCAGCACTATGCCCAGCAGGGCGCCGGTATTTTTTGCGTGCTGGACAGCCGCAATCGATTTGGCGCGGCCGACGGTGATGGGCACCAGCGCATGCGGAAACAACACAACATTGCGCATCGGCACAAGGGCAATCACCCCTTCGGGGAGTGCGGGCAACTTGACGTCTTGAGGGGCCATGAGCGTTCACCAAGTGATTTAATCGTGCAGGCGTCCCGGCTGTGCCACCGGGGTCACGCCATGAATTCCGCCGACTGACTGTCAGCGCCTTGCGGCTGGCATTTTCCGAGCGCAGACGCATTTCAGTATAGGCATTCAGCCGGCTTTCAGACAAGGGGCCAGTTGCCGGCCTTGTTGACCTAAATCAAGCGCGGGACATCCGACGCCGACCGACCTGCCACCATGCCTAAGTTTCCCTGACCTGAATTCCGGTGTCAGCCAATAAAGTAGACAGGACACAGCCGAACCACCGCATTCAGCGGTGCTATCGCCGCGGCACATGCAATGCTGCCGACTCAGCCGCCGCCAGAGACGAGGAGCGGTTTGAGATCACGTGTGAAGAACTCCGTCAGACCGGCCCGACCAAGGTGATCGGTATCGAAATAGAGGCTCGGCTCGCTCGTCTTCGCCGAGAAGTCGTGAAAAGGCACGCCACGACCAGCGAGCAAACGCGAGAGCGCATCATCGAAGCCTGCCTCGTCGGTCAGCTGGCTGTAAAACTGGGGCGGCACCGGCATCTTGATGACGACCACGTTGACACCTTCCTTGCGGGCCA
>DASUIO010000266.1:0-5937 GCA_036279755.1 Polaromonas sp.
GCCGACATCGAAGCCATGATCGCCGCCGACAATGCCTGGGTCAACGTGGTGCCGAATACGCGCGAAGCCTCCATCAAGGACCTGACGCCTGTCGCGGTAACCGGCACCCTGCAAATTCCAGTCGGGCGCCTGCGCAAGCTGTCCATGGGACCAGAGTACCTGGGCGCGTTTACCGTTGGCGATCAGTTGCTGTGGGGTGCCGCCGAACCGTTACGCCGCATGCTGCGCATACTGCTTCAGGCCTGAGTTTCCTGAAGATAGCGGCTACCCACATAGATCCGCTATCCGTAAGCACTTGTCACAGGGCGTTGTCGGCAGGCAACGAACAAAACTTGTAAGTTGCCGCTAACTCGCTGTGTCAAAACTTAAGTGGTGTCTTAGCTTGTCAGCCTAATGCCTTGATGTTAAGGTTGTTTTTCGGAAATTCCTATCGAGGTTTTTGTGCGCTTAAGCAGACTAAAGTTACAGGCAGACCGGGCACTAGAGGCTCAAAATCCCATGAATCATCGCAATCGTTGGCGTATTGGCGTCCTGGCAAGTGCCGTTGCCTTGCTGGGCAGTCTGGCAAGTTTGCAAGCCCATGCTTTGGCGCTGGGTCGAATCACCGTTCAATCAGCGCTGGGCGAGCCCCTTCGCGCGGAGATCGACATTGCAGACATCACGGCGGACGAAGCCTCCAGCCTGAAGGCCGGGGTGGCGCCTGCTGAGACCTTCAAGACGGCCGGGCTTGAATACAGCGCGGTGGTGGCAGGCCTCGAAGTCCAACTGCAGCGACGCGCGGATGGCAGGTCTTACCTGCGCCTGAGCAGCAACCGCCCTGTGACCGAGCCGTTTGTGGACCTGATCCTCCAGGCCAAATGGTCAACCGGGCGTATCACCCGTGACTACACCATGCTGTTTGACCCGCCCAGCCTGCGATCCAGCAGCGCGGGCATGGCAGTCGCTCCCAGCGCGCCGATGCTGTCCCAGCCAGCGGCTCCGAATGCCGCACGGCCAGCCAAGGCAATTGCTCCCCCACCGAGCCCGCTGGCAGCCAAAGCACCCGTAGCCCCAGCCAGTCCTGCTGAAAAAGCGCCTGCCAGCAATAATCAGCTGACAGTCAAAACCGGTGACACTGCCGGAAGAATTGCAGCACAGAATAAACCCGCCAGCGTGTCGCTGGACCAAATGCTGGTGGCATTACTCAGAAGCAATCCGGACGCCTTCATCGGCGGCAACGTCAACCGGATCAAGTCGGGCGCTGTGTTGGAAATCCCGACGGCAGAAGCAGCCATCGCCATTTCTCCCGGTGAGGCCACCCGGACCATCGTCGCCCAAAGCAAGGATTTCAACGCCTTCCGCCGCAAGCTGGCAGAGAGCGCGCCGAGCACGCAAGTCGCCAGCGCCGACCGTCAGGCCGGCGGCAAGGTGCAGGCCAAGGTTGAAGACCGCGCGCTGGCAGACGCCACGCCCGACAAGCTGACACTCTCCAAAGGTGCGATTCAGGGCAAGGCGGCCACGGCAGCCGAAGACAAAATCGCCGGGGACAGGCAGGCCCAAGAGGCCTCGACCCGCATGGCGGAATTGTCCAAAAATATCAGCGATCTCAACAAATTGAACGCAGCGCCAGTGGCCCCTGCCGCCAATACGCCCGGTTTGGCCGTGCCCGTACCGACTCCTGCGGCAGTGGCCAATTCAGTCCAAGCCAGCATCCGTGCGGACACTGCAGCCGCTGGCATGACCCCTGCATCTGCAGCAACTTCCGTGGCAGCGCCACTCGCTTCAGCGTCCCAGCCTGCTTCCAGCGCCGTCGTCGCACCGGCCGCAGTGGCTGCAGTAACTGCCAAAAAGCCCGTGGTAACCGCACCACCGCCGCCAGCCGAACCCAGCCTGCTCGACGGCTTGCTTGACAACCCTATGGTCCTGCCTCTCTCCGGTGGCTTGCTGGCGTTGCTGGCCGGTGTGGGGTTTTACCGCTACCGCCAGCGCAGCCGCGCGTCCCAGATGGACAGCTCCTTCCTGGAGAGTCGCCTGCAGCCTGACTCTTTCTTCGGTGCCAGTGGCGGCCAGCGCATTGACACCAACGAGAGCAACGCCACGGGTTCGTCCCTGGTGTACTCCTCCAGCCAGCTTGACGCAGCCGGCGACGTGGACCCGGTGGCCGAAGCCGATGTGTATCTGGCCTACGGACGCGACCTGCAGGCCGAGGAAATCCTCAAGGAAGCGCTGCGCACCAATCCGAAGCGCGTGGCCGTCTATGCCAAGCTGCTGGAAATTTATGCCAAGCGCCACGACAGCAAGGCTTTTGACAGCGTGGCCGTCGTGGCCTTCGACCTGACGCACGGCTATGGTCCCGAGTGGGCTTATATTGCCGAAATGGGCCGCGAGCTTGATCCCGCCAACCCGATGTACCAGCCCGGCGGACCGCCCCTGGACAAACCTGCCGGTGGTGCCGCAGCATTCTCTTCCAGCACCGTCGCTCAGCAAGGTGTGCACGAGCTGCAGCCTGCGCAGGCCCCTGCACCAGCGCCTGTGGTGGATATTGATCTGGATTTTTCGCTGGATGATGAACCCGACGCGGCCACAAGCCCCGCAGCCATCGCAACAGCTTCGCCAGCCGCGCCACCGCAGACCTTTGCCCAGCCCAGCGTTGCGATGAAGCCAGTTCCAAGCCTGGACGATCTGGACATGGATTTGGACCATGCGACGGTCACCCTGCCGCTGGCATCCTCTCCCGCACCGGCTTTCAGCCCTGATAAAGAAGCCGTCCCCGAGATCACTTTCCCGGCCGATGGACTGGACTTCACGCCTGAGCCTTTTGCTGCGCCTGAACGCGTCCTGCCCGCCAAGGCAGCGCCTGCTCCGGCCACGGCCAACAGTGGCATGCTGGAATTTGACCTGGACTCCTTGTCGCTCGACTTGAACGAACCCGCGACGCAGAGCCCCGCGCAGGCCGTGACAGCCACCTCGAACGACCCGCTTGAAACCAAGTTCCTGCTGGCTGAAGAATTCCGCTCCATGGGTGACGCGGAGGGGGCCAGGTCGCTGGCCGACGAGGTGCTGGCCAAAGCCAGTGGACCCTTGAAGGTCAAAGCGCAGGCGTTCCTCAACGCCCTGTCGTGAGCACCGCGTGAACGCCGTGCGTTCGCCGGTGGGGTGTTGCCCGTGAGGATCGCGCTCGGTATCAGCTACAGCGGCAGCGCTTATGAAGGCTGGCAAAGCCAGCTCTCGGGCAAAACGGTTCAGGACAAGCTGGAACGGGCTTTGGCCAAGTTTGCCGTCCAGCCGGTGCGCGTCAATTGCGCCGGGCGTACCGACGCAGGCGTGCACGCGCTGATGCAGGTGGCGCACTTCGACACCACCCTGCAACGCGATACCGCGTCCTGGGTGCGCGGCACCAACACCTTTCTACCTTGCGACATTGCAGTGCAGTGGGCGCGGCAAGTCCCAGATGAGTTCCACTCGCGCGGCAGCGCCATCACGCGCCGCTACGCCTATGTCGTGCTGGAGTCCCCGGTGCGCCCCAGCGTGGAGGCCGGACGCGTCGGCTGGGTGTACCGGCACCTCAATGGCGAGGCCATGCAGCAGGCCATCGCACATTTGATGGGCGAGCGCGATTTCAGTTCGTTCCGGGCCGCGCAGTGCCAGGCCAAGTCGCCGGTCAAAACCATCAGCCGGATCGAGATTTCCCAGCGCGCGGGGGCCGGTTCACGGTATTGGCGTTTCGAATTTGAGGCCAACGCTTTTTTGCACCACATGATCCGCAACATCATGGGATGCCTGCTGGCGATTGGCCAGGGCCGCTATCCGCCCGACTGGCTCGCCGAGGTGGTTGCCGCGCGCAGCCGCGCTGCAGCTGCCCCCACCTTTTCTCCTGACGGCCTTTATTTTTTGGGTCCTGTTTACCCCGACCACTACGGCTTGCCGACACGCACTGCGGCTTATGATTGGCTGCCATGAGCACAGCCACCCCTACTTTTCATTCTGACCTGGAGACGCCCGAAAAAGCCAGTCGACCCCCTGTCAGAACGCGTATCAAGATCTGCGGCCTGACGCGCGAAGAAGACGTGGACGCCGCCGTCGCTGCAGGTGCCGATGCGGTCGGGTTTGTGCTCTACGAACCCAGCCCGCGCCATGTGACGGCGGAACGCGCCGCCGAACTGGCCCAGCGCTTGCCGCCCTTCGTGACCCCCGTACTGCTTTTCGTCAACGCATCAGCCATCAAAATAATAGCTGCCTGCTCCCGTATTCCTTCGGCTTTGGTGCAATTTCATGGGGATGAATCGCCGGAAGACTGCCTGAAAATAGGCCGCCCTTTCATGCGTGCAGCGCGCATTCCATTGAACGAAAACCCCAAAGTGGACGGCGTCCACTTCGATCTCGTAAAATATGCAGAAGACTTCAAAGCTGCCCAAGCCATCCTTCTCGATGCCTATGTCGAGGGTTATGGCGGCGGCGGGAAAACATTCAATTGGTCACTTCTTCCTCCAAACGTCAACGCTCACCTCGTTTTGTCTGGTGGATTGACGCCTGCAAACGTGACCGATGGCATTTTGCAAGTCAGGCCGCGCTGTAAAACGCTGGCCGTTGATGTGAGCTCAGGCGTCGAGATTGCCAAAGGAATCAAGAGCGCCGACAAGATCAACCAATTTGTCGCAGCCGTTCGCGCTGCCGACGATCAACTTGCAAAGAATCATGTACGACTATCACCAACCTGACCTCGCAGGCCATTTCGGAAAATACGGCGGAAGTTTCGTTTCAGAGACGCTGACCGACGCCATCAATGAACTGAAAGTGGCTTACGCAAAGTATCAGAACGACCCGGAATTCCTGGCCGAATTCCATTACGAGCTGAAGCATTTTGTGGGCCGCCCCTCGCCCGTCTACCACGCAGCGCGCATGAGCCGCGAGCAGGGCGGCGCGCAGATTTACCTCAAACGCGAGGACCTCAACCACACCGGCGCACACAAGATCAACAACACCATCGGCCAGGCCATGCTGGCCCGGCGCATGGGCAAGCCGCGCGTGATTGCCGAAACGGGTGCCGGCCAGCACGGCGTGGCCACCGCCACCATTTGCGCACGCTACGGCCTTGAATGCGTGGTCTACATGGGCAGCGAAGACGTCAAGCGCCAGAGCCCCAATGTCTACCGCATGAAGCTGCTGGGCGCCACCGTGGTGCCAGTGGAAAGCGGCAGCAAAACACTCAAAGACGCGCTGAATGAGGCCATGCGCGACTGGGTCGCCAACGTGGACAACACCTTCTACATCATCGGAACCGTGGCCGGGCCGCACCCCTACCCCATGATGGTTCGCGATTTCCAGAGCGTGATCGGCACCGAGTGCCTGACGCAAATGCCGGAGTTCATAGGCGACCGACAACCCGACGCGGTGGTCGCCTGCGTGGGCGGGGGCAGCAATGCCATGGGTATTTTCTACCCCTACATTCCGTATGAACAGACCCGCCTGATCGGCGTGGAAGCCGCTGGCGAAGGCATGGACAGCGGCAAACACTCAGCGTCGCTGCAGCGCGGCCTGCCCGGCGTGCTGCATGGCAACCGCACCTATGTCTTGCAGAACGAAGACGGGCAGATTACCGAGACGCACAGCATCAGCGCGGGGCTGGACTACCCCGGCGTGGGCCCCGAACACGCATTTCTGAAAGACATCGGACGCGCCGAGTATGTCGGCATCACCGATGCAGAAGCCCTGGAAGCCTTCCACTATCTGTGCCGCACCGAAGGCATCATTCCGGCGCTGGAATCCGCCCACGCCGTGGCCTACGCCATGAAGCTGGCCAAAACCATGCGCAGCGATCAAAGCATTCTGGTCAACCTCTCGGGCCGCGGCGACAAGGACATCGGTACCGTGGCTGACCTGTCCCATGCCGATTTTTACTGCCGCCCGTCCTGCCACGGCCAGAGCATCAAAGGTGACTTGTCCGTGAAGGAGTTTGCG
>DASUIO010000267.1:0-3862 GCA_036279755.1 Polaromonas sp.
GCCAGCAACTGCTTCACATAGTCAAAGCGCGCCGTCTCATTGGCTGGATCGGCCGTGACCGCCTGCCGCAGCTTTTCCAGCGCCGCTTCGGGAGTGATTTCGGCGACGTCGGCGGCCTCTTCCGGTTCTGGCGCTTCTTCAGCTGCGGGTGGCAGATGCTTGTCCATAAACTCCTTGACCTTGCCTTCCGGCAACGCGCCGGTAAAGCCGTCCACCGGCTGGCCGTTCACCATCAAAATGCAGGTCGGAATGCTGCGAATGCCGAAGGCGGCGCCGATTTGCTGCTCCTGGTCGGAGTCGATTTTCACCAGTTTGAAGCGCCCAGCATAGTCCACCTCCACTTTTTCAAGGATGGGCCCGAGCGACTTGCAAGGTCCGCACCAAGGGGCCCAGAAGTCAATCAACACTGGCGTGGACATGGAAGCGGCAACAACTTCCTCTTCAAAATTGGCAATGGTGACGTTGATCATGGTTCTTTTGAGTTGGAGTTTGAAAAGATGTTTTCAAGCGGAGGGCTGAGTTGCCAAGACGATAGCACGCACGCGGCAGTCTGAGCCCTTAAAATCACAGGCTCCAATGCGCACAGCCCGTACAACCTCAAGACCTTGAAGGTCTCCCTTATGACGACAACAAACAATCCGCTTGCTCCCTTGGTGGGCGTGGTGATGGGCTCCAGCAGCGACTGGGAAACGATGCAGCATGCCGTGCAGATTCTGCAGCAATTTGATGTGGCGCACGAGGCCCGCGTGGTTTCGGCCCACCGCATGCCCGACGACTTGTTTGCCTATGCCGAACAGGCCTCTAGCCGTGGCCTGCAGGTGATCATTGCCGGAGCTGGCGGCGCGGCCCACTTGCCTGGCATGCTGGCCGCCAAAACCACCGTGCCGGTGCTGGGCGTTCCCGTGGCCAGCAAGCATTTGCAAGGTGTCGATTCATTGCACAGCATGGTGCAAATGCCCAAGGGCGTACCGGTGGCCACCTTTGCAATTGGCCACGCCGGGGCGGCCAATGCGGCGCTGTTTGCCGTGGCCCTGCTGGCCTTGCACGACAAAGTGCTGGCCGATAAATTGCAGGCGTTTCGTGCCGAGCAAACCGCAGCAGCCCGCGCCATGACGCTGCCCACAACATGAACCCGCTTATCCTTCCCGGCGCCACCTTGGGTGTGATGGGCGGCGGCCAGCTGGGCCGCATGTTTGTGCATGCCGCGCAGCGTCTGGGCTATTTCACGGCCGTGCTTGACCCCGATCCGCAAAGTCCCGCAGGGCGGGTCAGTCACCACCACGTCCAGACGGGTTACAGCGATGAGCAGGGTCTGCTGCAGTTGGCGTCGCTGTGCGCGGCCATCACCACTGAATTTGAAAACGTGCCTGCGGACGCGCTGCGGACGCTGGCCGCCAGCCGACCGGTGGCGCCCGGCGCCGCGGCCGTGGCCATTGCGCAGGACCGCATTCAGGAGAAGGCTCATTTCACGGCCTGCGCCAGCATCTCGGGGGTGACCTGCGCGCCCTACGCAGTCATCGAAACGCCGGATCAGCTTGGCGCCGTGCCCGCCGATTTGCTGCCCGGCATTTTGAAAACGGCACGCATGGGCTATGACGGCAAGGGCCAGGTGCGCGTCAAAAATGCGACGGAGCTGGCGGCGGCCTGGGCTGATTTGAAGCGGGTGCCCTGCGTGCTGGAAAAGCTGTTGCCGCTCAAGGCTGAATGCTCGGTGATTGTGGCGCGCTCCTGGTCCGGCCAGGCCGTGAGCTTTCCGCCCCAGCGCAACGTGCATGTGGACGGGATTTTGGCCGTCACTGAGGCGTATGAAGGAAATATGCCTCAGGTTCTTGCTGCACGGGCGCAAGAAGCGACCAAATTAATAGCAAACCACATCGGTTACGTCGGCGTCTTGTGCGTCGAGTTTTTCGTGATTGACGACGGCAGCGAGCATGGCGCGCTGGTCGTCAATGAAATGGCGCCGCGTCCGCACAACAGCGGCCACTACACGATGGACGCTTGCGATGTGTCGCAGTTTGACTTGCAGGTGCATGCGATGGCCGGCTTGCCGCTGCCCCCGCCGCGCCAGCATTCGCCCGCCATCATGCTCAATCTGTTGGGCGATGTCTGGTTTGATTCCCAAGGCCAGGCGCGCGCACCCGACTGGCAAGCCGTGCTGGCTTTGCCCGGCACGCACCTGCACCTGTACGGCAAACTTGATGCGCGGCCGGGCCGCAAGATGGGTCACCTGACCATCACCGGCGCTGACGTGGCGGGCGTGAAAGCCACGGCGCGTCAAGTGGCCGGCATTCTGGGATTGCCAGGCATCGAGAGTCTTGGATGATCTTGCCGGGCACCGATCCGCAAGCCATTCTTGAGGCCGCCCGCCGCATCCAGGCGGGCCAACTGGTCGGCTTTCCCACTGAAACCGTGTACGGCCTGGGCGCCGACGCTTCAAACGACGAAGCGGTGGCCGGTATTTTTTCCGCCAAAGGAAGGCCCGCCGACCATCCGCTGATTGTTCATTTGGCCGATGCGGCGCAGGTGCTTGACTACGCCAGCAGCGTGCCGCCCTTTGCCGACCGCCTGGTGCAAGCCTTCTGGCCCGGACCACTCACTGTGATCCTTCCGCGCAAGGACGGCGTCGCCGCTGCAGCCGCCGGTGGCCAGAACTCGATTGGCTTGCGCTGCCCCGCGCATCCGGTGGCGCTGGCTTTTCTGAGGGCTTGCCATACCGGCGTGGCGGGCCCCAGCGCCAACCGTTTTGGCCGCATCAGCCCGACCACCGCGCAGCATGTACAGCAGGAGTTTGGCGATGCCTTGCTGGTGCTCGACGGCGGACCGTGCAAGCTCGGCATTGAGTCCAGCATTGTGGACTGCACCCGTGGCCGTCCCGTGCTGTTGCGGCCAGGCATTTTGACGCGTGCGCAGCTTGAGGCCGCGTGCGGCGAGCCGGTGCTGGATAAAGCCGAGCTGCAACAAGGGGATTCAGCGTTGGGCCACGCCCCCCGCGCCCCCGGCACGCTGGCAGCGCACTACGCTCCCAACGCCAAAGTGCGCCTGATGGATGCCGACGCGATCCAGACCGCGCTCGACCTGTTGGGCGCGGGCGCCGCCCACATCGCGGTCTATGCCCGCGCCATCCTTCGCATCCAGTCCGCGCAAGTGCTGTACCGCCGCATGCCGGACGACGCGCTAGCCACCGCGCAGCAATTGTTCGCCGTGCTGCGCGACTTCGACGCCGAGGGCGTCAAGCTGATCTGGATCGAACACCCGCCCGCCACCGCCGAGTGGGACGGCGTGCGCGATCGGCTGGCGCGGGCCGCTTCAAGCTGAGGGGCGGGCTGTCGCCCGCTACCGCTGGCTGCGGGTCTGGAAAGAGTCGCTCCTTCTTTGATCAATGTCAATAGCGCGTCTGCGTAGGCGGAGCATCGTTCGGGAAGCGTTCGCCGGGCCGGCCAACCGGGTTTTATGCCGGGATTCATAGGCGTTTTCGGGGCGGCAGCTTGCGTCATGTTGTAAGAGAAAGTGGGTGGTGCGATGAAGAAACTGCAGGTGGCGGTGATCGGTCTGGGCAGGCTCGGCAGCGCCTGCGCCCTTGCGCTGATCGATGAGGGCGAGCTTGCGCTCGCCGGCATCGTGCGCCGTCCCGGATCGCTCGGCCCGCTGCCCGGCAGGCTGCAGCATTTCCCGGCCGTGGCACATGTGCGTGATCTGCCGGAAGTCGATATGGCGCTGGTGTGCGTTCCGATCGATACCGTATTGGGTGTGGCGCGGGAACTTCTGCAGGCGCGCATACCCCTTGTCGAGTGCGCAAGCCTTGAGGGCCATGCGCTCGCGGCCTATCACGCCGAACTCGATGACGTGGCGAAAGGGCATCGCG
>DASUIO010000268.1:0-2559 GCA_036279755.1 Polaromonas sp.
CAGGTCATCTCGCAGGTGCTGTCTTTGGACGGCCCCCATTCGGTGTGGCTGACCGGAATGTTTCGGGCCGCCAGCGCGGCCAGGTCCAGCGTGGTGTTGCGCGTGCCGGTAAAGACCAGGTAGCGCAGTTTGGGCAGCGCGGCCAGCAGCGCCGCATCGAAGGGCGTGCGGTCGCGCACCAGTACCACGGCGTCGGCGTCTTGCAGCGCCTGCACCAGCGCCTTGCCATGCAGCGGCAGGTGGTGAATGGTGACGTCGGCTTGGGCCTCCAATCGCGCGCCAGTCGCCGAGCCGGCGCAGCGCCTGCTCGGCATCGCCCACAACGACGATGGTTGGCCTGCTCATGCGCGCTGGGGCGAGGCGAGGGCGACGAGTGCGCGTACGCTGGCGGCGGAGCCAATTTTCCAGCAGGCATTGATCAGCTCGCTGGTCTGGACCGCACCCAGAACGGCATCCGACAGACCATGGAATTTCGCTTCCAGGTTGGCATCGGTCATCGGGTTTTCCAGCGAGCCGATCGCATGCTCCACAAACACATGCACGCGGCGGCCATCTTTCAGCACGGCGGTCACGTCGGCACTGGCTTCGCTGATCGAGTCATCGACCGTGGCGACGACCTTGCGGCGCAGCGCGACCATGTCGGCGCGGTTGACGATTTCGTCCGAGAATTCCTGTTCAGCGGCGTGGCCGAAAGTCAGTCCCGCAGCGCAGCCGTGGTACACGCTGAACTTGGCCTGCAGGCCATCGGCGGGTTCCTTCTTGCCGGTGAGTTCCAGCACCAGCGAGTGCACCTTGAGCTCGATGCGCTCCACCTGCTCGGGCGTGACGCCCTGCGCGCGCAGCTGGGCGCAGGCATCGATGCTGGGATGAATCACGATGCCGCAGGCAAAGGGCTTGTAGCTGTTGAAGGAGATCTCAAAACGCTGGCCCAGCTCGCTGGTGATTTCATTCCAGTCGTTTTTGGTCGAGACGGTTTGCATGAAGCCGCGCGGCGCTTCCAGTGCCTTGGGGCTGGCGGTGAAGCCTTGGCTGGCCAACAGGGCCGACATCAGGCCCGCACGCGCGGCGGCGCCGGGGTGAAAAGGCTTGGTCATGGTGCCAAACTGTTCGCGCATGCCGACGGGCTGCGATGCGGCAATGCCGAGCGCCATGGCAGTCTTCTGCGTATCGAGCTTGAGCAGGCGGGCACAGCCAGCGGCAGCGCCCAGCATGCCGGTGGAGCCAGTGATGTGCCAGCCGCGGTCATAGTGTTCGGGGTACATGGCATTGCCGACGCGGCAGGACACGTCAATGCCCAGCACCAGCGCATCGATCACGTCGCGGCCTGAGGCGTTGCGGTGTTCCGCCAGCGCCAGCACCGCAGAAGCCACCGGCCCGGCGGGGTGGATGATGGTTTTCAGGTGCGTGTCGTCAAAGTCAAAGGTGTGCGAGGTGATGCCGTTGAGCAGCGCCGCGCTGGCCATGTCGATCTTTTCCGTGCGGCCCAACACACTGGCTTGTGCTGCGGGCTGCAGCAGCTTGACGGCAGCCAGCGCCGCGTCGGCCGCTTCGTGGTGCGCGGCACCCACGGCGCAGCCCACCCAGTTCGTGAAGGTGCGGTGCGCTTCGTGGTCAACGGCATCGCTCCAGCCGCGTGACGGATGGGTGGCGACGAATGCGCCAAGTGTTTGCGTGACGGGCGGGGCATTGTGGTCGGCGGCGACCTGGGTATTGCGGGCCATGGGTTTTTTCCGGCAAACAGGTTGCCTGTAAGTTACAAGAGGAGGGGGAGTTCCTGTGAAGGAAAGGGCTGTAGCCCTTTCCTTCATATTTTTTGGTGAATCAGCTGTCCAGCTGGATATTGCGATCCTTGGCGATCCGGGTCCAGCGCGCGATGTCGGTCTTGACGAAAGCGGAAAACTGCTCAGGCGACATCACCGTGGGCTCAATCGCCTCGACCGCGAGTTTTTCGCGCATGTCAGGCGCCGTGAGCACTGTGGCCAGTGTTTCATTGAGCTGCTTCACGATGGGCGCCGGTATGCCTGCAGGTCCGACCACGCCGTACCACTGCTGCGCATCAAAGCCCTTGAAGCCTGATTCATCGAGCGTGGGCACATCCTTGAATTGCGGGTGCCGCTGCAGACCGGTGACCGCCAGCGGGCGCACCCGGCCCGATCGGATATGAGGGATGGCGGCCGCCAGGCCGGGGAACATGGCCTGCGTCTGCCCGCCTATCAGGTCGGTGAAAGCCGGGGCGATGCCGCGGTAAGGAATATGCACCATGAAGGAGTTGATCTGCTGCTTGAAAAGCTCCATGGTCAGGTGCGTGAGCGAGCCCTGGCCGGCCGATCCGTAGCTCACGCGCCCGGGGTTGTTCTTCACGTATTCAATGAATTCTTTCACTGTCGTGACAGGCAGGGCGGCATTGACCACCAGCACATTGGGCGTCGCGCCAATCATGCCGATGGCGGTGAAGTCCTTGATCGCGTCATAGGGCAGCTTGCGTGTGGCGGGGCTGGTGCCATGCGTGGCGACGTAACCCTGCATCAGCGTGTAGCCATCGGGCGCGGCACGGACCGT
>DASUIO010000269.1:0-5806 GCA_036279755.1 Polaromonas sp.
CACCGTGTTGTCGCCTACCTCAAGCAGCAGGGCGCGCCCAACTACATCGAGGGTGTCCTCGAAGGAGGCACGGTCGATGGCGAGGGCGGCGACCTGGCGGGCGAAGCCGACGGCGAAAAAGACCCGATGTACGACCAGGCCGTTGAAGTGGTGCTGAAAACCCGCAGGGCCAGCATCTCGCTGGTGCAGCGCCACCTCAAGATCGGCTACAACCGGGCCGCCCGTCTGGTGGAAGAGATGGAAAATGCCGGGCTGGTCAGCGCCATGAGCGGCAGCGGCCAGCGCGAAATCCTGGTGCCCATACGGGCGGAGTGAATTTCATGAAGAAATTATTTGCTACTATTTTAATAGCTTGTTGCGCCCTGTCTGTAAGGGCGGATGGTCTGGAAAGTTTGGAGAATTTCGTGAAAACGGTGAGCAGCGGCCGCGCTGAGTTCACCCAGGTGGTCACTGCGCCGGCCAAGGAAGGCCAGAGCGCGCGCAGCAAGACATCGAGCGGCACGTTCGCGTTTGCCCGGCCCAACCGCTTCAGCTTCATCTACAAAAAGCCCTTCGAGCAAAGCATCGTGGCCGACGGCCAGACGCTGTGGCTGTACGACGTTGACCTGAACCAGGTCACCGCGAGAAAACAATCGAGCGCACTGGGCTCCACCCCCGCAGCCCTGATTGCTGCTGCGCCCGACCTGCACGCCCTGCAGGCCGACTTCACGCTGGCAGCCGCCCCCGATAAAGACGGTTTGCAATGGGTGGTGGCTACGCCCAAGGCCAAAGACGGCCAGCTGCAGGCCGTGCGCGTGGGCTTCCGCGCGGGCCAATCAAGCGAAAAATCAACTGAACTGGCTGCGCTTGAAATCCTCGACAGCTTTGGTCAGCGTTCGATGCTGAGCTTCAGCAAGTTGGATGTCAACCCGAAGCTGCCGACTGACACCTTCCAGTTCAAGCCGCCCAAGGGGGCGGATGTGATCAGGCAATAAAGGCTTGGACAGGCGACAGAGGCGAAGCGTCTCGCGAGCCGCGGCCTGCAAGGCTTGGCGCAGTACGCGAAGCGACAAGCGTGGAGGCTATGGTCATCACTATTGGCTTATTTTTCTGGCTTCTTCGACCTGGTATTCAAAGTAACGCTGGAAACTGAAAACGATACTGGACATCAATGCAATGGTGCCAAACAGCAAGGCAAACACCACAGCGCCTATGGTGAGCCAGTTGGTGTGACCGGCTTGCGTTTCGGGCGCGCCAGGGTTGTGTTGTGCATTCCATTTTTCAGGCGGCATCAAGCCGTAATAAATGGCGGTCAGTGCGGTGCCGGCCAGCGTAAAACCCAGCAGCGGAATCAGTACCCAGGCCAGCTGATCGTCCTGCCCGTAAAGCCGTACGCGCTCAACCCCCCACCAGCCCAGCGCTGCGATGATCGGATGCACCCATGCCCACAGGTCGCCCAAACCAAACAGGTATATCCGGTGCAGCCCCAACTGGCCACCGATGAAGGCCAGCCAGGCAGCAAGCGTTTTATTTTTTGTCGTGTGTGCGTGCATGCCGAGGATTATGGGGCGGCCAAGTCGAGGGGCGGTTGCGTGTCGCCCAAGCCGAGCGTTTTTTGCATGATGACAATGTCGCGCCAGGCACCGAATTTCCATCCGCACGCGTCAATGGTGCCGACCTGCGTGAAACCCAGCGCCCGATGAACACCGATGGATCCGGCATTGGCTGAATCGCCCACGATGGCCATGACCTTGCGAATGCCCACGGCCTCGCAGCGTGCCAGCAGTTCGGTCAGCAGGGCACGGCCAAGGCCTTGGCCATGCTGATCGGGTGCCAGGTAGATGGAGTCCTCCACCGAATACCGGTAAGCCGGACGGGGCTTGAACCAGTTGCCATAGGCAAACCCGGCAATTTCCCCGTCCTGCTCGGCGACCAGGTAGGGCAGACCCTTGGACAGCACATCGGCCCGGCGCGTGCGCATGTCAGCAATGCTGGGCGGCTCGGTTTCAAACGTGCCGGTGCCGTGGAGCACATGGTGGGCATAGATGGCGGTGATGGCAGGAACATCTTCGTCGTGGCTGGGGCGTATCAGGGGCATATTTGTCAACGATCCAAGGTAGAGGCAAGCGGTTTAATTGAGTAATTGGTTCAACGGATTTTCCCGGAAAACGGCACGGTGCCGGACGCCGGGTTATACTCGCAGGCTTTGCAGCATTTCGCTGGCCGGGTGCCATGTCGTGTGTCTCAAGCGCTGCAGGAATATTTGGGGTATTTTCACCCCACCACCCGAAGGATAAATCATGGTCGTCATTCGACTTTCACGCGGCGGTTCCAAGCACCGTCCATTTTTCAATATTGTTGTGGCTGACAAACGCGTTCGCCGCGATGGCCGTTTCATCGAGCGCATCGGTTTTTACAACCCGATTGCCAAAGGTGGCGAAGAAGGCCTGCGCATTGCGCAAGACCGTTTGGCCCACTGGATCGGTGTTGGCGCCCAGGCGTCTCCCACCGTTGAGCGTCTGGTCAAGCAGGGCGCCGCCAAGGCTGCCTGATTCCAGAAGTCTTGATGCTGCCCGGCCTTCAGCCGTCCATGGGTTTGACACCTTCAAACCTTCCAGACGATGCCATTGAAGTCGGGCGCATTCTGGATGCATGGGGTGTGAAAGGCTGGATGAAAGTCCTGTCGCATAGCACCGATCCAGAAGCACTTTTTTCGGCCAAATCCTGGTTTTTGCAGGCACCTGACGCCAAATTCCGCCCGGTCTTCACGTCCTTTTCCGGCACGGTTTCTGTCAGTGTTGAAGAGGCCAAAACCCATTCCGGTTCGATGGTCGCCAAATTTGTCGGTGTCGACGAGCGCAATGCCGCTGAGGCCTTGCGGGGCTGCCGAATTTTTCTGCCGCGCAGCAGTTTCCCGGCTGCTTCCAAAGACGAGTACTACTGGGTCGACCTGATTGGCTTGAACGTGGTGAATCGTGAAGGCGTGCCCTTGGGGCTCGTGCGCGATCTGATGACCACTGGCCCGCACTCTGTGCTGTGTGTTGAATACACGACCCACCAGGAAGACGGCACGGCCAGCACGGCCGAACGCATGATCCCTTTCGTTTCGGCCTACGTGGATGCCGTCGATATCGCCAACAAATGCATCACTGTCGACTGGCAACCCGACTACTGATGTCTCAAGGCGGGCTTGCCCTGAGGTCGTCCGTGCGCGCAAAATAGCCCTTCCATGCGCTTTGATGTCATCACCCTGTTTCCCGAGCTTTTTGCGCCGTTTCTTGTCAGTGGCGTAACCCGTCGTGCCTACGAAACGGGCCTTGTCGAGGTCAAGCTCTGGAACCCCCGCGATTTCGCCAATGGCAACTATCGACGTGTGGACGACCGGCCGTTTGGCGGCGGCCCCGGCATGGTGCTGATGGCCGAACCGCTGGCTCGGTGCCTCGAAAGCGTGCGGGCCGAGCGCGCCGCCTGCGGTGCCGCAGAAGCGCCCACCGTTCTTTTTTCCCCCGTGGGCCAGGTGCTGAACCACGCCAGCGTAGAGCGCTGGTCAGCCAGCAGCGGCGCGGTGCTGATTTGTGGCCGCTACGAGGGTCTGGACCAGCGTTTCATAGACACCTATGTCGACCACCAGATCAGCTTGGGGGACTTCGTGTTGTCGGGCGGGGAGATTGCTGCCATGGCGCTGCTCGACGCCGTGGCCCGGCTGCAGCCTGGGGTTTTGCACGATGAAGGCAGTCACCAGATGGACAGCTTCAACCCGGCGCTCGATGGGCTGCTGGATTGCCCTCATTACACCCGGCCGGAAGCCTGGAGCGGCCAGTCCGTACCGCCAACCTTGCTGTCTGGCAACCATGCCCATATCGAGCGCTGGCGTCGTGAGCAGCGACTGGCGCTGACCCAGCGCCAACGCCCTGAATTGATTCAACAAGCGCGGCTAGCCGGCCATTTGAGCGCAAGCGACGAGGCTTTTCTGGCTGATTTGATCGAAAATCCAGAGCAAGACGCGTAATGGCTATAATCAAAAGCTTTTCGATCCTCTGGCGGCCACTGCGACCATCTGATTTCCCCTTCGGGTGAATCCATGGATTTGCGGTCTTTAGCGTAGCGCGTGAATGAACGAGAAAGATAGCTGGAAAAAAATTATGAATCTGATTGAAACCCTTGAGCAGGAAGAAATTTCCCGCCTGAACAAAACCATTCCTGTTTACGCGCCTGGCGACACCGTCATCGTGAGCGTGAATGTGGTTGAAGGTACCCGCAAGCGCATGCAGGCTTTTGAAGGTGTGGTGATTGCCAAGCGCAACCGCGGCCTCAATTCGAGCTTTATCGTCCGCAAAATCTCCAATGGTGAAGGCGTTGAGCGGACCTTCCAGCTCTACAGCCCATTGATCGCGAAAATCGAAGTGAAGCGTCGCGGTGACGTGCGTCGTGCCAAGCTGTACTATTTGCGTAGCCGCAGCGGCAAGTCGGCGCGTATCAAGGAAAAACTGGGTGCCAAAAAAGCTGCATAAAAGCGGTTCAGCCCTCGAAAAGCCGCCCGGAAGAGCGGCTTTTTTTATGCCTGCTACGCTATGGCCCGTATGACTTTCACCAAGCCACTACCGCAATTTGATCCCCGCAGCATCCCGGTACTGGGGATTGATGACCATCTTGCTGACATAGCGCTCGAGCGGCTTACGCCGCAGTCACTGCGCGAGCGCTTCAGGCATCCACCGGTCTGGACGCCCGAGCACAGCGTGGAAAAGAAATTTGGCAACCGGGATCCGGCTCTTGCGGCGGTGTTGCTGCCCCTGGTGATGCGCGACGAGCTCACCCTGCTGCTGACCGAGCGGGCCCTCAATCTCTCGACCCATTCGGGGCAGATCGCCTTCCCGGGCGGTCGCACCGATGAGTCCGACCAGGATGCGGTTGCCACCGCCCTGCGGGAAGCGCAGGAGGAAATCGGCTTGCTGCAGGGGCATGTGGAGGTGCTCGGCACCTTGCCGACCTATGTCACAGGGTCGGCCTTCATCATCACGCCGGTGGTCGCACTGGTGAAACCCGGGTTCGTGCTGCAGCCCAACCCGGGAGAGGTGGCAGACATTTTTGAAGTGCCCCTCGGGTATTTGATGAATCCCGCCCATCACCGTCGTCACGAAATGGAGTTCGATGGCGTGCTACGCCAGTGGCTCTCCATGCCTTACACCGATCCGATGGCTGAGACTGACACCAGCGAGGCGAGGGAGCGCTACATCTGGGGGGCAACCGCTGGCATGCTGCGCAACCTCTATCGTTTTCTGAGCGCATAAGGAGCTTGTGGTCGCTAACAAAGCCTGCGTGCGAGTGTCAGACACCGTTATGATTTGCCATGAGCTTTTTTGCCGTTTTGTTTGCACTCATCCTCGAACAGGCCCGGCCACTGGCCCGTGGCAACTGGGTTCATGCCGGTTTTCGGGGCTGGGCACGCTGGGCCAGCCGGAGCCTGGATGCCGGCAAGCCGCACCACGGATGGATTGCCTGGACGGTTGCGGTGCTGGTTCCCGCGCTGGTAACGCTGCTGATTCACTGGCTGCTCTGGCAGGTGAGTGTGTTGCTGGCTTTTGCATGGAGCGTGGGCATTTTGTATGTCACGTTGGGTTTCCGGCAGTTCAGTCATTATTTCACCGACATACGCGACGCGCTGGACGTCGGCGACGAAACCACGGCACGCGAACTGCTGGCGCAATGGCGCCAGGTGGATGCGAGTGAATTGCCGCGCAGCGAAATCGTGCGTCACGTGATTGAATACTCGGTGCTTGCAGCCCATCGCCACGTGTTTGGTGTGCTGGGCTGGTTTTCGGTGCTCGCT
>DASUIO010000270.1:0-3711 GCA_036279755.1 Polaromonas sp.
AGCACCCGAAGATGTGGTGTTCGAGGACAACGGCGTCAAGGTGTTGGTCGATCCTAAAAGCATGGCCTACATTGACGGCACGAAACTTGACTTTGTTCGCGACGGTTTGAACGAAGGCTTCAAGTTCATCAATCCCAATGAGCGTGATCGCTGTGGATGCGGCGAGTCTTTTCGGGTGTGAAGCTACTGCGCAGGCGTGATCGAGGCGCGGGCAATGCTCGCAATCCTCACGTACTTGAGTACGCTCCGGTTACTCCGTACTGGTCACACCTCGCTGACGTCTGCTCGCTACGCTTCCCATCCCGAAAATTGGTGTTGGCATGAGAAGTCTCCAATCCACAGACTTCGAGCTTTTTGATGTGCCTATGCAGTTTGCGCAGGACCGCGCTGTGCTTGACGCACGCTGGAAAGAGTTGCAGCGTGAGGCACACCCAGACAGGTTTGTGGCTCAGGGTGCCGCCGCCCAGCGCGTCGCCATGCAATGGTCCGTGCGCATCAATGAGGCCTATCAGCGGCTCAAAGACCCCTTGAAGCGGGCCAGCTATTTATGCGAGTTGCACGGCGCGCCAATCAATGCTGAAAACAACACGGCCATGCCGACTGATTTTCTGATGCAGCAGATGCAATGGCGCGAAGCCCTGGAGGAAGCTAAAACCGTTCAGGATATGGAAGAAATAGCCTTGCGGTCCAACGCAGTCGGGTGTGAGCAGCTATCAAGAATAGAGCAGTCGATCGACACAAGAAAGGACTTCGCGGCGGCGGCCCAGCAGGTCAGAAGTCTTATGTTTATTGAGCGTTTTGCCAGTGAAGTGGATGCCTGCATCGACCAACTGGGACAATAAAAAATTATTTAAAAATACGATAAAAAAGCAATATGGCACTTTTGCAAATATCCGAACCCGGCCAGACGCCAGACCCGCACCAGCGACGCATTGCCATCGGCATTGATCTGGGTACCACCCATTCATTGGTGGCCAGCGTGCGCAACGGGGTATCCGAATGCTTGCCTGACGAACAGGGACGCGTGATATTACCCAGCGTGGTGCGCTACCTTGACGCTGACCGGCGCCAGATTGGCTTCGAAGCGCTGGCGGCGCAGGTCGAAGACCCGCGCAATACCATCGCCTCGGTCAAGCGCCTGATGGGGCGGGGCATTGGCGACATTGGGAATCGCGCACAGCTGCCCTATCAGCTCAATGACAAGCCCGGCATGGTGACGCTGCAGACTATCTCCGGTGAAAAAAGTCCGGTCGAAATCAGCGCCGAAATTCTTGCTACGTTGCGTTATCGGGCTGAAGATAGCTTCAACGATGATATTTATGGCGCCGTGATTACCGTACCCGCATATTTCGACGATGCCCAGCGCCAGGCAACAAAAGATGCCGCACAACTGGCTGGCCTGAATGTGCTGCGTCTTATCAATGAGCCTACTGCGGCGGCCATTGCCTATGGCCTGGACAACGCCAGCGAAGGCGTTTATGCCATCTACGATCTGGGCGGGGGAACTTTTGATATTTCAATTCTGCGGTTGACGCAGGGTGTGTTTGAAGTGGTTTCTACTGGCGGTGATTCCGCGCTCGGTGGCGATGACTATGACCGTGCGCTGGTGGAGTGGGTGCTGGCCAAAGCCGGTCTGGCGGCAGATGCCCTGACACCCTCGGACAAGGCGGCCTTGCAGCAGGCCGCGCGTGCCTGCAAAGAGGCACTGTCGGCTGCGGAATCAGTGCCGTTTTCTGTCCGACTGGCCAAGGCGGCCGTCAATTTTGAGATGAAAGCTGCAGATTTTGAGACCGCCACCGCTCATCTCACCCAGCGTACCCTCGCGGCGGTGCGCAAGGCTTTGCGTGATGCCAAGCTGGCCAAAGACGCCATTGACGGCGTCGTGCTGGTGGGCGGCGCGACGCGCATGCCGCAAGTACGTAAAGCGGTCGCCAGCTTTTTCGGACGTGAACCCCTGACCAATCTCAATCCTGACGAGGTGGTGGCACTGGGTGCTGCTATTTCTGCCAATCAACTGGCAGGCAACCACACGGGCGCAGATTTGCTGCTGCTCGACGTGATTCCGCTCTCGCTGGGTATTGAGACCATGGGCGGGCTGGTTGAACGCATCGTGCCGCGCAACCAGACCATACCGACGGCTATGGCGCAGGACTTCACCACCTATCAGGACGGCCAGACCGCTTTGGCCCTGCATGTGGTGCAGGGCGAGCGGGATCTGGTGGCCGACTGCCGGAGCCTGGCCCGCTTCGAGTTGCGTGGCATCCCGCCAATGGCCGCGGGTGCGGCGCGCATCCGTGTGACGTTTACCGTGGATGCGGATGGTCTGCTCAGCGTCAATGCCAGGGAACAGGGCAGCGGGGTCGAAGCGCGTATCGACGTCAAGCCTTCCTACGGCTTGTCGGATGACGAGATCGCCCGCATGCTTCAAGAAAGCTTTTCCACGGCCCAGCAAGACATGCAGGCGCGCGCACTGGCTGAGGCGCGGGTTGATGCGGACCGGCTGATTCTGGCCACACAAAGTGCCTTGGCGGCGGACGCGGACCTGCTTGGCCCCAACAAGCGGACGCAGATTGACAGCCTGGTGCTTGGGGTTGCCGAAGCACGTGCCCATGGCGATGCGGCCACCATCGAAGCGGCTACCCAGGCCTTGGCTAAAGGCACCGAGGCTTTCGCGGCGCAGCGCATGAACCGCGGCATCAAAAAAGCCCTGGCCGGAAAGAATATCGAGTCGGTCTGAACAACGTTCTCGCCAGGCCCCATCAAAGTCAGATTGACACCATGCCCATCATCAAAATACTGCCCCATCCCGAATATTGTCCCCAAGGTGCTGAAATCACCGCGCCTGCGGGAACCTCCATCTGCGAGGCCCTGCTCGACAACAATATCAATATTGAGCACGCCTGCGAACTGAGTTGCGCCTGCACGACCTGCCACGTGATTGTGCGAGAGGGTCTCAAGTCACTGAACCCGCTCGACGAGAGCGAAGAAGACCTGCTGGACCGCGCCTGGGGGCTGGAGCCCAACTCGCGCCTGAGTTGCCAGGCGTTTCTGGCGCAAACCGACGTGACGGTTGAGATTCCGAAATACTCGATCAACCACGCGAAAGAAATCCACTGACGGCGTGCGCTCGCGCAGCGCGATAATCCTGTTCATGCGCCAAATCTTTCTAGACACTGAAACCACGGGTCTCTCCGCTGAAAACGGCGACCGCATCATTGAAATCGGTTGTGTGGAGCTGGTGGGCCGCAAGCTCACAGGCAACAACAAGCATTTCTACCTGAATCCCGAGCGCGACAGCCATGAGGATGCGCTCAAGGTTCACGGCATCAGCAATGAATTTTTGAAAGACAAGCCCAAGTTTTCCGCAGTGGTCAGCGAGCTACTGGACTACCTGCAGGGCGCTGAGGTCATCATCCACAACGCGCCTTTCGATGTGAGCTTTCTGGACAAGGAACTGGAGCTCATTGGCAGGGAGCCTATCAGGCACTGCGTGGGCAAGGTCACTGACAGCTTGATGATGGCCAAGGAAATGTTCCCGGGCAAGCGCAACTCCCTGAACGCATTGTGCGACCGGCTGGAAGTCGATAATTCAGGCCGGACCTTGCACGGGGCTTTGCTGGATGCCGAGCTGCTGGCCGACGTTTACATCAACCTCACACGGGGGCAAAACAGCCTCATGATGGACGTTGTTGGCGATACTCAGAATGATGA
>DASUIO010000271.1:0-5589 GCA_036279755.1 Polaromonas sp.
GCAAACATCATCAGCTCAACGTCGGTCGGGTTGCGCTTGAGCTGGGTGAAGGCATTCACCAGATAGTCAATCTCATCGGCCGCCAGCGCCAGGCCAAATTCGGTGTTGGCGCGCTCCAGGGCCGCCTGGCCACCGGCCAACACATCAATGGTTTGCAGCGGGGCGCCAGGCAGTTCGGTAAACAGACCCGCTGCCGCCTGCGCCCGGTCAGCCACCACGCTTTCGGTCATGCGGTCGTGCAAGAGCCCTGCGACCTGCTCGCGCTGGGCCTCGGTCAAAGCCGTTTTGCTGAAAAAACCGGATTTAAGCATCAGGCGATATTCGGTCAGGCGCTCGATGCGCTTGACGGCCAGCCCGCAGTTGTGCGCGATGTCCGTCGCCTTGGAGGCCCAGGGTGAAACCGTACCAAAGCGCGGCGACACAATGAACATCAAGGCGTCATCTGTATCACCGGCAGGCGGGGGGCATGGGTCGCCATAGGTCAGCAATGCGGCCAATTGCTTCTTGAGCGAATCCGTAGGCGCCGTTTCGGTGGCCACCAGGTGCACAAAACGGGCGCTGATGCCCACGATCTTGTCGTGAACGCCTTGCAGGCGGGGCAGAAGTTGCTGAACGCGGAAATCGCTCAAGGCGCTGATCCCGTGGGGTTCGCCCTTAAAAGTCGTCAGGTGCAGGGTCACGGTAGCGGCGGCCTTGAAATGGAATGTGGGAAAGGGGCAGCTGGCAAGCTGTTTTTGGGGTTTAACACCGCCCGCGAGACAGAGTTTTCGCAATGGTCTGAGGGGCATGCGTCAAAGAATGATTTTATCAGTGACTCAGGAAAGCTCCGCAAACAGGCGCACTTTCACCGCCGGGCGCGGCAAGACACCCAAAAGCCCCTATAAATTTGCTGAAAATGCAGGCACATTGGTCCGGTGGGATAATTGAAAAATGAGTATTACTTACAAAGATGAGGCAGGAATTGAAGGCATGCGCGTTGCGTGCAGGCTTGCGGCCGAACTGCTGGACTACCTGACCCCCTTCGTCAAACCCGGCGTGACGACCAACGAAATTGACCGGCTGACCTATGACTACATGACGAAGGTTCAGGGCACGATTCCGGCCACCCTCGGCTACCAGCCCCCCGGCTATGGTCCCTACCCCAAATCGCTTTGCACCTCGGTCAATCACCAGGTGTGTCATGGCGTTCCGAATGACAAGCCGCTCAAAAAAGGTGACATTGTCAATCTCGATGTGACAGGCATCAAGGACGGCTGGCACGGTGACAGCAGCCGCATGTTTCTGGTGGGCGAAACCTCCATCGCGGCCAGGCGGCTGTGCCAAATCACCTACGAGGCGATGTGGCAGGGCATCATGCGCGTCAAACCAGGTGCGCGGCTGGGTGACATTGGTTTTGCCATTCAGACTTTTGCAGAAAAGCACGGTTTTTCCGTCGTTCGCGAGTTTTGCGGCCATGGCATTGGCAGCAAGTTCCATGAAGACCCGCAAGTGCTGCACTACGGCCGCCCGGGCACGCTGGACGAACTCAAGCCGGGCATGACGTTTACCATCGAGCCCATGATCAACGCCGGCAAGCGTGACATCAAGGACGGCCCCGAGAAAGATGGCTGGAGCATCGTGACTCGCGACCACTCGCTGTCGGCACAGTGGGAGCACACCGTTCTGGTCACCCCGACAGGTTACGAGGTGTTGACGCTCTCTGCCGGCAGCCCGCCGATTCCGGCCTTCGTTCCGCAAAACAGCCAGGCCGAAGTTCCCGTCAGCGCCTGATCCGGGCCCTCGGTGTTTTGCTGAAAACTTTCCATGACCAGTTTCTCAGCGTGATGCACCCATGACTGAACTGGCTCAGGTGAGGGAGCAGTACCGTGCCGGCAAAGCCGCGCTGCTGGCCTCGCTGGCGGGCAGCGGTGCATCCACCCGGGGCATTCACAGCCTGCTGCAAAAGCTGGCTAAACACACCGACGCCACTTTGCAGCTGCTTTGGCAGCGCGCCGACTTTCCGGCAGCGGCCTGTCTGGTAGCGGTTGGCGGTTTTGGCCGGGGTGAGTTGTTTCCCCATTCCGATGTGGATGTGCTGCTGCTGCTGCCGGACGATGCTGACGTGGATGACGATCCGGCCCTTAAAGCCAAGGTGGAAAGCTTTATTGGCAATTGCTGGGACAGCGGCTTGGAGATCGGCTCCAGCGTACGTACGGCGGCCCACTGCGTGGAAGAAGCCCGCAAAGACGTCACCGTGCAGACCTCGCTCCTTGAAGCGCGCTTGGTTGTTGGCTCGAAAAAGAACTTTTTGAGCCTGCAACAGCAGCTCAGCGCCGTGCTCGACCCCAAGGCCTTTTATGTGGCGAAAACGCTGGAACTGCGCCAGCGCCATAACAAGTTTGAAAACACACCCTATGCGCTGGAACCCAACTGCAAGGAATCTCCGGGCGGTCTGCGTGACCTGCAGGTGGTGCTTTGGGTTGCGCGGGCGGCCGGTCTGGGCAAGTCATGGGATGACCTGGCCCGTAGCGGCCTGGCCACTCCTTTTGAAGTGCGGCAGATCAAGGCCAATGAAGCGCTGCTAAGCCTGATCCGAGCGCGTCTGCACGTCATTGCGGGACGGCGCGAAGACCGGCTGGTATTTGATTTGCAGACCGTCGTGGCCGAATCCTTCGGCTATTCTGCCGAAGCCGACGACGGCAACAAGCTACCCCGCCGCGCCAGCGAAGCGCTGATGCGCCGCTACTACTGGGCGGCAAAGGCGGTGAGCCAGCTTAACCAGATATTGCTGCTCAACATTGAAGAGCGCCTGAACCCCAATACGTATCCGTTGCGTCCCATCAATGAGCGATTTTGCGACAAGGCCGGCATGCTGGAGGTCGTCAGCGACGATCTGTACGTGCGCGAACCCCATGCGATTCTTGAGACTTTCCTGTTGTACGAGTCCACGGTCGGCATCAAGGGCCTGTCGGCACGTACCCTGCGCGCGCTGTACAACGCCAGAGGCGTGATGAACGGCAAGTTTCGCAGCGACCCGGTTAATCGCGCCACCTTCTTGCGCATCTTGCAAGAGCCCGAAGGCATCACGCACGCCATGCGCTTGATGAATCAAACCTCGGTGCTGGGCCGTTATCTCTGGGTTTTCCGCAACATCGTCGGGCAGATGCAGCATGACCTGTTTCATGTATACACGGTGGACCAGCATATTTTGATGGTGCTGCGCAATATGCGGCGTTTTTTTATTGCTGAACACTCGCACGAATACCCCATGTGCTCGCAACTGGCGGCGGGTTGGGACAAGCCCTGGATACTGTACGTTGCAGCGCTGTTTCACGACATTGCCAAGGGGCGTGGCGGCGATCACTCCGAGCTGGGCCGCAAGGAGGTACGCATTTTTTGCCGTCAGCACGGCATCGCCGCTGAAGACGCCCAACTGATCGGGTTTCTGGTGGGCGAGCACCTGAGCATGAGCCGCATTGCCCAAAAGGAAGACTTGAGCAACCCCGACGTGATTGCCGCGTTTGCCCGGCGCGTGGGCAATGAACGCTACCTGACGGCTCTGTACCTGCTGACGGTGGCCGACATCCGCGGCACCAGCCCCAAGGTCTGGAATGCCTGGAAAGGCAAGCTGCTCGAAGACCTCTACCACTACACGCTGCGCGTGCTGGGTGGCCGCGCGCCAGACCCCGACGCCGAGATTGAGGCGCGCAAGCGCGAAGCCCTGACCACGCTCGCCCTGCACGCCGAGCCGTTTGAGGCGTACAAAGCGCTGTGGGATACGCTGGACGTCAGCTACTTCATGCGCCATGAGGCCTCAGACATTGCCTGGCATGCCCGCCAACTGTCGCGCCACGTCGGCAAAGCCAAAACCATCGTTCGCGCGCGCCGCTCCCTGGCAGGCGAAGGCATGCAGGTGCTGGTGTACACACCCGATGCCCCTGACCTGTTCGCGCGCATTTGCGGTTACTTTGACCAAGCGGGTTTCAGCATCCTGGATGCCAAGATCCACACGGCCAAAAACGGTTACGCACTCGATACGTTCCAGGTCATGAGTCCAACGCTGGCCGACCATTACCGCGAACTGGCCGCCATGGTCGAGGCTGAACTGGACCGTACCCTTGAAACGCCGGGACCGCTGCCGCCCCCCGGCAAGGGCCGCGTATCACGCCGCGTCAAAAGTTTTCCGATTGCACCGCGGGTGGATTTGCAGCCTGATGAAAAAGCCCAGCGCTGGCTGCTCAGTGTGTCGGCAAGCGACCGCGTCGGGCTGCTTTATCTGATCGCGCGGGTGCTGGCCCGCCACCGTATCAACCTGCAACTCGCCAAGGTCATGACGCTGGGTGAGCGCGTGGAAGACACCTTCCTGATTGACGGGCCCGAACTGCAATACAACAAGGCGCAGATCGCGATTGAAACCGAGTTGCTGGAAGCGCTGAACGCCTGAAGGCCTCAACCGTTGGCGCTTTTCCCGTGCAACTTTCAGTGCGCTGAGGTCTTCACGTATTTGAGCAATCGCCCTTTGTACTTGCCGCCATCGCCGGGAAGTGTGGAAATAGGTGTCTCGGTGTGTGAATAGCCCAGTGAATCCATTTTTCGGCTGAAGTTGACCCGGTTGCCACGGTCGGGGTCGACGATCAACACCTCCGCATTCGGCTGCGCATGCAGGTCTATGAATTGCGACAGCACTTCCGGCTGGCCACGGTCATACAGCACATCGCTGCCAATAATCAGATCAAACCGGCCCAGGATCGGGTTGCTGCGTGACCAGTTGCCGCTTTGGTATTTCATGGCTGGTAGCCGGTTGAGTTTGAGGTTCTCCAGCAAAAAATCCGCCGCCAGCGGATGGCAGTCGCTGGCAGTGATGTTGCCGCCGCGCCGGTGGACCACCAGACTGGCCAGCGCCAAACCGCAGCCCAGCTCCAGAATGCGTCTGCCACCGAGCTCAAACGTCAGCATGACATGGGCCAGTACCCGGCCCGACGGCCACAGCAGGCCAAAGATCGGCCAAGCCGATGAAGAGATACCTTCCCGCTCGGCCTCACCCAGCGGATCGTAAAACTGTTGACGATCCAGCAGCGAGCGCAGTTGCAGATCGTCGCCGCTACCGCTGACGGTCTCAAACTTCAGCTGATACGGGGTTGAAGGCGCAAGCGTTTCAGCCTTCGTCATCCCGAGATCGGGCGCATGTGACATTCGGAAAACTTCCTGCGTACAACACGCTCAAACCAGGCAAAACTACCAAAAACCAGTGTACGCCTTTGCTTTAAGCCAAGAAATGCTGCGCCAGACCCGTCAGTCGTCGGCCAATGCATCCAGTCCCGGAAAAAGCACCTCGGTGTAGCCGAATTGCGCGAAGTCCCGAATCCGCATGGGGTAGAGCTTGCCGATCAGATGGTCGCATTCATGCTGCACCACGCGGGCGTGAAAACCGTCCACCGTGCGCTCAATCGGATCACCATACTGGTCATACCCGGTATAGCGGATATGCGAGAAACGCGGCACCACGCCGCGCAGGCCGGGCACCGAGAGACAACCCTCCCAGTCGCTCTCTTCGTCCGGGCCCAAAGGCGTGATCAACGGGTTTAGCAACACAGTCCGCGGCACCAGCGG
>DASUIO010000272.1:0-2096 GCA_036279755.1 Polaromonas sp.
ACCACGGTGGCCGCGCTGTCATCCGCGGCAAGCAAGGTCTGCAGCGCAGTCCCGAGGGAACTCATCACTTCATCGCGCTGCGCCTGGGGGGTGTCTGACCGGGCAGGGTACAGCACCTCAAACAAGAAGTTTGTTTTTTGGTTCATGGTTAACCTTTCATTGACTGATGTACCGGGGTGGTGGCTATTTCCGCTTTCGACGGCTGAAGCCCGACCAGCGGCTAGTCGGTGCCCTCATCGTCCAGGTTTTTGATCTGCCAGGCAATCCGCGCCAGCTCTGGCTTGAGTTGCCTGCGCGCCTCTTGAGCCAGACCCGACAGGCTTTTTGGCAGGCTCATGGTGCGTGGCGAAATGGCTTGACCTATCGACGCAAACACAATGCTGTTGCTTTCTTCCTCACAACGCATCTCGACCGCATTGCCGTTGAAACTGCGGCTGATGCGATCGACCCACAGCGAGTAATCGGGGTGCTCGTAGTGCAGATTGACCACCAGTACGCCATCGTCGGACAGCGCCGCAAAGCAGTCGTCATAAAAACGCTGCGAGCACAGTGCGGCGGGCTGGCCTTCATGGTCAAAGCCATCGACCAGCAACACGTCAAATTGAGGCGCTTCGGTCTGCAGATAAAGCGCCCCGTCGGCCGCGATCACCTGAAACCGTTCGTCATCATCGGGCACCTGAAACTCGCGCCTCAAGGCGATCACGTAAGGGTTGATCTCCAGCACCGTCATCTTGCTCGCAGGCAATTGCCGGTAACAAAATTTGGCGAGCGAGCCGCCGCCCAGCCCGATCATGCCAATGTGCTTTGGCGCCGGCTTGAACAGCAAAAAACCCATCATTGTTCGGGTGTAGTCCACCTCCAGGCGCCAGGGCTGGCAGGTGCGCATGCGGCTTTGCAACTCGCCCAGCGTGAAATGCAGCGACTTGGCCGCGCCTTCGTCACGCACAAAGGGCTGGACATACTGCAGCGACCGGGAATCGCCGAAGCACGCGCTCTGAATCGGTGCGAGGCCAGGTGCTGCGGTGGGCTCATTGAGCAGCGCTTCAGGCTCCGGTTTCATCGCCACCTTGTGCTCGTGCGCAGGTCAGGCACCCCGGCGAGCAACGCCGTGGCGTGCCAGACGGCCATTGGCCGGGTCGTGAAAAGTTGAAGAAATTGAGTGTCAAATGGGACTCCCACCATTTACTGACGGGCGTAAGCAAATCTTAAAACAGTAGCAATTGTAGAAAATTTTTCGGGTTTTCCCAGGCGTCCAGCCTGAGCGCCTAGGTGCCCGTTGGGATGGTCTCATTGACCAGGCGGTTCAGCGCTTTGGCCACCACGTCGTGCATCTCGACAGGTCGCAGCAGGCGCTCCCGGATCAGCCGTTCGCAGCTTCGCTTGGTCATTGAGTGCGGCTGGCCGCCATAGCTTACAAACATAAACAGCGTGCCTTCGCTGTTGGCCCAAACCAGCTGGGCGCGCAGCCAGCGGTGCCTGGAGTACAGATCGACCCAGTGACCCGCCCGCAAGCCGAGCAACAGCTGCTCGGCATCGCTTCGGGCCATGGCCGAGCCTGCCGCTGGCGAGGCGGCTGGCTCGGGGGCAGGCGCTGCAAGCTCGGCAGCATTGCGGGCCGCGGCGGCGCCTGATACGGGATTCGCCACTAGCGTTTCTTCTTCTTTTTCTTCTTCAAGCGGCGCGAGTTCGCCGGGCACGGTGGGCAGCGTGTCTTCAAAACCGGCGGCGTCCAGCTCATCCCGTCCCAGCCAGGGATGCGCGACCGCTTTGGCCTGGCGCTGCTCGGGGGCGGCCGGGAGTTCTTCAGGCTCCAGCGGCATCGCACCGGATTCTTCGGCTTCATGTTGGCTTTTAAGGCGGCGCAGCTTGAGCGCCGGCCGGTGCAGTTTCATCAGGCTTTCAAAAAACGTTTCGCTCTCGCGTGGATCCTTTCCGAGTAATGCCAGCCCGGCATGCAGCTTGCCCAGCAGGCTGGGGATCATCTCGATCAGTTTGGCCGGCTGTTTCAGCGTCACGTCGCGTTTGACGCTCCAGAGCAGGTCGGGCACCACCGAGCCAAAGCCCTGCGGATCAATCTGGTTGCGCGTATCGGTGAG
>DASUIO010000273.1:0-10754 GCA_036279755.1 Polaromonas sp.
ATCCAGCTTGCGCTTGTCGCTGAAGCTGACCGACATGACCGATCCGACCGTGGTGGTGGCCATGGCGGCAGCGCTGGCCAGCGTGGGGGCGGACATGGAGGAGAAGCTGACGCCGCTCAGGGTCGCGGACAGGGGCGCGGCCACCGCATCAGCGCCAACGCCCGCAAGCAGAAGACTGGCTCCTGCCAGGGTGGACGACAGCGGCAGCATGGGCGCACCGGCGAGAAGTTGCAGGGCACGACGACGGGAGGCATTGACAACGGATTCCATGGGGCTTTGCTCCAAAAAGTAGGCTGCGCGCGGCGAAAAAGCCGGCGTCAGCGGAACAGACAACCCGCGTACTTTGACGTACTCATGTTTCAGCTTGATGACAAGCGCCGGTCCGGGCTCGAACGAAAGGACCGGGAAGGGGCGCTGGTCTCAGTCACGCACGCAGCGCGCCTCCAGCGGCGGCAGAAAATAGTGCAGCACGGCCTCGCGCGCATCGGCGCCCAAACCAAATTCGGCACGCAGCCGCGGGTTGCTGTAGACCGTCTGCTTCTCGCCCTGGCCACCGGCGTCGCGGTACAGCACCTCGTGACCGCGGGTGCCGTCCAGCACGGCAGTGTCATCAACAAAGCTGACCCCGAACTCGATGCCCTGCTCGCAGCGGTAAAGCGGTGCCGCCGACGGCCCCTTGCTCCCCGCGCACCCGGCCAGTACCGAGATCTCCATCAGCGCCAGCAGGGTCATCCGTGCCGTCACCCATTTGTCCGCGTGCTTGTTCACAGGCTTACCTCAGTCTTTTTTCGGTGCTTCATCAATACCTACTTGGGCCAAAGCACCCAAAGCCGCAATGGCTGGTTGACACGCGCTGCCATCTGACCGGCTTCTGCTCCCGTGCCGGCAAAATAGTCGGCCCGCACGGCACCCACGATGGCACTGCCGGTGTCCTGTGCCAGGACCAGCTTCTGCAGATTGGCCGCGCCGCCGCGGGATGCCAGCCACACAGGCGTGCCATAAGGAACGCTGCCCGGGTCCACCGCAATGGAGCGGCCCGGCGTGAGTGCCACACCCTGCGCACCCTTGGGGCCGAATGCCGCATCAAAATCGCTGAGAGGCTGTTCCTGAAAAAAAGTGTAGCGAGGGTTGCTCCAGAGCATTTGCTGCACGCGTTGCGGATTTTTCGCGGCCCATACTTTGGTTGACTCAATCCAGGGTGCAACCATCCTGCCTTCGCCCTGATCCTGAAGCCACTGGGTGACGCTGCGAAACGGCTGCTCATTAGAGGCGGCATAAGCCACTCTGACAACGCGCTGGGATCCGTCTGCCTCAGTAATGTTCAGCCTACCCGACCCCTGAATGTGCAGCGACATGGCATCGATCGGATCCGCCACCCAGGCGATTTCACGGCCTTTGAGGGCCGCCCTGGCCTCGGGCAACGTGTCGATTTCCTGCCGCGAGAACCACGGCTTGCGGCTGCCTAACGTGCCAGGCGCGCGGTACAAAGGAACTTCATAAGCCCCGCCCGTCTGCCGGCTTGCCCTGAGCACCGGTTCGTAGTAGCTGGTGAGCAAGCCTTCAGTTCCGCCTTGCAGGGTCTCGACCCGGTAGGGCTGCAGCCGGGCGACCATCCAGGCACGCTGCTCTTCGGCGGACGCAATGCTCAGGCGCCGAATATCGCCGCACAAGGGCGCAAAAGCCGGACCCGGCCGCTCGCAGCTCTTGAGCCAGGCGTTCCAGGCCTCATGCAGCTGATCCTCGTCAAACCCCGGCAACTCGGCCCAGCGAACCGGCACCCAGCGACTTTTGTCCTTGACCAGCGGCGCCGGCAGCGGGCCGTCATCGCCAGGACGGCTGCCGGGCGCCGCGGGCGCGGCAGCCGCTGGAGACGACGAAGACGAAGTCGTTGACGCATAAGGCGGCAGGGGCGGACTGGCGCAAGAGGCGAGCAGCGCGGTCATGACGATAATTGACGCCAGTCGTATTGAGCGCATTGAGACCCTGTCTGCAACCCAAGGAAATGTCATGTCCCTACTTTTGCTCGAAGCCCTGGGGGCGCTGCTGCTGCTGGTATTCATTGTGTGGTGGACGATGTTCTCGGGTCGTAAAAAGGGCGAGCTGGGTGGCGATTCCGTGCCGCCTGCGGCAAACCAGGAATCCGATAAAAAATAAACACGAAGGACTACAAATTTCGCAGCAGATTGGCCAGCTCGACCGCCGACTTGACCCCCATTTTGTCAAAAACCCGAGCCCGGTGAACTTCCACCGTGCGCACGCTGATGTCGAGCTGGTCGGCCACCAGCTTGTTGGGGAAACCGCCAACGACCAGCCGCATCACGTCACGCTCGCGGTCGGTCAGGCCAGCCAGTCGCACCTGCAGGCTGCTCGATTCGCTATGCAGCGCCAGTGCGGCGGCGGAATGACTGAGCGCCTGCTCGATCCGGTCCACCAGGGCGTTGTCTGAAAAAGGCTTTTCACAAAAATCAAAGGCGCCGCGCTTGACGGCATCAACGGCAGTGGGCACGTCGGCATGGCCGGTCAAAAAAATGACGGGCAAGGTCGGCAGCAAGCCGTAGGCAATCAGTTTTTCGAACATGGCCAGGCCGCTTAGGCCCGGCATGCGCACATCGAGCAAAACGCAGGAAGGCGACCGGAACTCAAACGGCGGCGACACCAAAGCGTCAAACGCCTCGGCGCTGCCAAAGGTTTCGCTGGGCAGACGACGCGTGCGCAGCAGCCAGGCCAGCGCATCGCGCACGCTGGCGTCATCGTCGACGATATACACGGTGGCATCGGGAATGGGTTCCATGGCAACTTTCCTAGATAGCGTCTTGCACCATGGCCGACGGCAGGGTAAAAGTGAAGATCGTTCCGCGTGGCTGCGCAGCCTCATAGCCGAGGAAGCCGCCGTGCTGCTCGACCACCGTGCGGCACAGACTGAGCCCCAGGCCCATGCCCTCTTCCTTGGTCGTGAAGAAGGGCGTAAAGAGCTGCCTGGCAACCTGTTCGGAAATGCCCTCACCGCAGTCGCTCACCGAAAATTCGAGCCACCGGCTGTGCGCATTGGAGGCGACGGGGTGGATGCGCAGCGTCAGCAATTTCCCGCTGGGAACCAGCGCCCCCGTTGCCAATGACGTTGCAGTCGTGCCGTGCATGGACTGCATGCCGTTGCGCGCCAGGTTGAGCAGCACCTGCTCGACCATGATGGGGTCACACAGCACCGGCGCGCAAGCGTCATCCACCTCGGTCACCACGTCCACACCCAGCTCGCGGGCCTGTAAACTGACCAGCGGCATGATCGCGTCGAGCAGCGCCTGGGGCGCCACCGCCTCACGCACCTGGTCGCGCCGCCGTACAAAATCGTGCACGCTTTTGATGACTTTTCCGGCACGTTCGGCCTGCTCTGCAATGCGGCGCATGGCCCGCTGCAAGTCCTCGGACAAGGGAGGCCGACTCAACCCCACCTGTGCCGTCGCGGCCCTTTCGCTGTCGCCTCCACGGTCCAGTTCCTCCTGCAGCAGATTGAGTGAACCCGTGGCATAGCTGGATATGGCGGCCAGCGGCTGATTGAGCTCGTGACTGAGCAGCGAAGCCATCTCGCCGACCATGACCAACCGCGCCGTAGCCTGCAACCGGTCCTGGCTGGCACGTGAGAGCTCTTCAATCCGGCGCTGCTCGCTTACATCCAGAATGGCGCTCATCCAGCCCGTATGCTTGCCCACCGCGTTGATCAGCGGCGCTTCCATGATCAGCACCGGAAACCGCGTGCCGTCGCGCCGGATAAATACCGACTCATGGCCCTCGCGCGGCAGATGGTTGCCCGACAGGCGAATAGCCTGGCGCTGCCGGTACACGTCGGCCAGTTCTGGCGGCCAATAAGGCGAGGGAAAGCGCTGGTTGAGCAGCTCATGGGCCTGCACACCGACCATTTTGCAGAACGCCGCATTGACGTAAGTGGTGCGGCCCTGCAGATCCCGCGCACGCAGGCCCGTCAACACCGAGTCTTCCATGGCTTTGCGGAAGGCCAGGGCCTCGCCCAAGTCATGCTCGACCTGCAGGCGCCGCCGCATGTCGCGGGCCAGCAGGAAAAGCACCGCCAGCAAGGCCAGCGACACGGCCGCGACGAGCGCCGTCAGGACGTTGGGAAACAACGCCGGGGCGCCCGGCCGACTTTCCATTCGGAGCACCAGCGCGTTGCCCGACAGAGTCAGCAATTGCTGCGCGACATAAATGCCGCTGCCATGCAAGGGAATGCCCAGCAGCGCCAGGCGCGCGCCATCGGCTTCGGTGAACGACAAGCCGGTGCCCCGGGCCAAGGTCTTGCCCACCAGCTCGCCCAGCATGTCCTGCAGGGAATAGGTGGCCACGGTGTAGCCGGTCAGTCGGCCCGCCACCACAACAGGCATGCACATGTCCAGAACTTCCAGCCCCAGGCCATCGAATTGCGGCACAAAGTAACTGTTGGCATAGGCCGCCCCGCTCAGGCGGCCAGCGGTGGTGCAGGCCAGACCCACATCGGCCTGCAGGCTGCTGCGCGCCAGCCGTTCGAAGACCGGGCTGCGGTAGGGCGTATCAACAAATCCCAGCACGTCCAGCGCGGCGTTGCGCCATTCAAGCCGCACGACTTCGCGGTGCGCCAGCAGCACCGCGGCAGCCGGCGAACGCCAGGCCTCCGGCGTGGGATCGCCGGAGTGCAAAGCCTGAAAAATCTGGATGTCACGGTTCAGCCCTGAACGAATATCGGTCACGGCTTCAGCGGCGTTGTGCTCCAGTCGGCTCTGCACCTGGCTGGACTCATAGCGTCCGGCCAGCCAGACCAGAATCCCCAGCAGTGCCACCACCAGCGCCACCAGCAAAACCCAGAGAGACCAGCGCTGACTGGCCCGGTTGATAACGCCGCTCAGAAGGGGGGATTTCACGCCGTGGGCCTCACAACACGCAAGGGTTCACCGCAGGCAGGCGTCTGCGCACGTCCTGCAAATGCCCATCAAGCACTTCGCCCATCACGCAAAAGTAGTCGGGCAGCACCGCCAGCTCGGCGCCTTGCGCGACAGCCTGCGCCCGCCATGGCCCGGCGGTGTCCAGATTGCGCTGAATGCTGGGCCCTGAGACCATCTGGATGGCGGCTATTTTCATCATCAGCGATTCTCCGCAGGGGTGGCGCCAGCCTTGCCCTGTGCCTGCGCCCTGCGATCAATCCTGGTGATTTTGGGGTCGGCCCATGTGCCGTCAATGTGAAATTCCTGCGTCGCTGCCTCCATCAGGGGTTTGCGCAAAAACATCTGCGCCAGGAAGGTACCCAGGCCGACGGCCGGATTGATGACGGAGGCAATCAGCGAGGCCGTACCGGCATTGATTTCAGGCACCACAACCACCTTGAGGTCTTGCGTTTCACGGGCAATGTCGGCATTGCCTTCCATCAGCACAGCGGCATTGACGCCGCTCATCTGCAGGTTGTTGGTGTGCGCCAGCCCTTGCTTGATATTGACATCGCCGCGAACAAAGTCAAAGGCAAAGCCCTCGGAAAAGACATCGCGAAAGTCCAGCGTCAGCCGCCGCGGCAGGGACTGCAGGCTCAGCACGCCCAGCAGCTTGGCAATCCCTGGATCTGCCTTGACAAACTGCCCCGACTCGATGTTCACGTTGAACTGCCCGCTCATGCTCGGATAGTCCAGACTCAGCGGAGAGCCGATCCAGTCCACCTGGCCTTCAAGCTTGCCTTTGCCACGGCGGACCAGGTCGCCCATGCCAAAGCGCTTGAGCAAGTCGCCCGAATCGGCAATGTCCAGCCTGAAGTTCAGCACACTGCGGCGGCGCGCGGCAGGCTGCGCATTCAGCGCTATCCAGTTGCCGGTCGCGGTCAACCTGGCTTCGGGCAGGATGATATTGAACTTGTTCAAGCGCCACTCGCGGGCAGTACCCTCGGCTGCGACAGAGCTGCCCCGGTTGACCGCTTCAATTTCAACGCGCCCCAGCTTCTTGCCGCGCAACTCCATATCCTCCACCACGATGTCAAGCGCCGGAATGGTGGCGGGCTGTTCATTCAAAATAGCCTCGACCTCGCTGGCCGTGCTCGCTGCCAGACTCAAACGTGCAAGCCGCGCGTACATCCGACCGGCGCCCACACCGCCGGCTTGGCGAAATTCAACATAGCCATTGAGCTCGGTGGCATCGATATTGGCGCGCCAGTTCAATCCTTCGCGCGAGCCCCCCACCACGACGTTGTTCAGCCTGCGCCCTTGCACCAGCAACTCCCTGGCGCGTATCGCCATGATCGTTGGCAGGTAACTCTGGGCCGCACCGGCAGCGCTCTGGATAAGCGCTGCGCCAGCCGGACCGGAAGGTGCGGCTGGCACGACGCCAGCCCCCGGCGCGAGGGTCAAAATTTTCTCCCAGGCATCAAGGTCCACCCGGGTCAGCTTGATGTTGGCCGCCACGCCCGCTTCGGGTAGCGACACCGTTTCACCGGCCTCCAGCCCCACGCCTATGCTGCCGCGAATGACACGCGGCTCGGCACCGCTCACGTCACGCAGATAGTCGATAGCCGCCACGCGCCCGATGCTGACGGACAGCTTATCCTGCAGCGCCTGCCCCGGGGCCATGGCGCCCTGCAGCAGGACATTTTCAAACCGAAGGGGCAGCGCTGCTTCGGCTGTTTTGTTCAGCGGTTCCGGCAAATTCAGCGCCATGCCCTGCAGGCTGCTGGAGACCATGAGCTCGGAAAGCCCGCGCCGAAAACCCAGCGTAGCCGAGTAGGCCGTGCTGCCGCTGGCATGTTGCGCCATGCGTGAGAGCAACCCCATATCTTTGGCCTGGCGCAAGCCTTCTGCCGTCAGCGTGCCCTGCGCCTTGAAGGCCACCGGGGTCTCCCGGTCCGGACTCCCCGCGGCCAGAGCTGCCGGCGCGCGCATGCCGCCATCAAAGCGGATATCACCGCCGAACAGGAACGCCTGAGCGCCGGCGACGTTAAAGCCCCGCTCAGTCACACTCACCACACCCTTGAGTTTCGCCAGTTGAGGGGTGTCAGGGGCAAATTGCACGTCGTTTCCGGGCAAGGTGATGCTGCCCGCCACCTGCGACTTGTCGATGGCATGAATGGGCAAACTCAAACGGAAACGGTAATCACCCAAGCCGGTGGCGACAGCCTTGGTCAGCACATGGTTGGTCATTTCGGCTACCGGTGAGCTGTTGACAAAGCCCAAGGCGTCGGCAAGCGGCCCTTTGATGTCAAGATTCACCTCGACCGTAGCGCCCTGGGTCAGGTCAGGAATTCGCGCATCGCCCTTGACCAGCCGCAGGCCAGGCAAACCGGCGACTTTTCCGGTGACGCCGTTCACTTCGAGTGCGGCGCGGTTAAAAACCAGCGCCCCATTGAGTTCGGTGAGGGCCGGCCACGGCGCCGCGTTCGCCGGCTGCAGCGATTTCGGAACATAGCCAAAATGCCCGTTGCGCACTTTGGCCGATACCCGGAAATCGCCTTGCGCCGGGTTGGCAAAAGGCAGTTGCCTGACCGGCCCCACGACCTTGAATTTCACGTCGCTGACCTGCCCCTGCAGCACCGCATCGCGCACATAGTGACGCACCCCGTCGGGCAGCACCCGCGGCAAATAGCGGTGAACCCGTGTGCCATCACCCCGGCTCAGGCTGCCCTGCAAGTCGATTACCCCCGGGAAGCGGTGATCGGCTGAGGGGGCGACGGCTGGCAGACCTGGCGCCGCGTCTTCGGTATGCCAGCTGACTTGTGCCTGGCCTTGCGCATCGGCATTGGCAAACTGCAGATTGCGCAGCTGGGCTTCAATTTTTCGGCCTGAAAACTTCCACTGAGCGTCCACAGAAAGCTGATCCATCGGAATTTGCGACTCCTCAAAGACGCCAGGCAGATCAAGCGCGCCCTTGCTTATTCTTACCTTGGCTTTTCCGCCCTCGTGCGTGAGGTCGAAATCAACATCAGCACCGCTGATGCCTGGCCTGCCAGGTGTGGCGTGCATGGCAGCGCCAGCCCCTCCGCCGGTCGCCGATGCCGCTGCCGCTAGAGCCGCCACGCTCAGCCCCGTCACTCGACCTTTGGCAGCAAAGGTGGCGGGCGCATCCAGCGGCCCTTGCCAGCGGGCTTCAACGGTGTCCGCCAGGCCTTTGGGCGCGAAGGAGGCGATGAGTTCATGCGTCGCCGTGTCGAGCGGCAGGCGGTTGGCGATCTGCGCCAGTGCTGCAAGGTCCAGCTTGTCGGCCTTCAGTTCGCTGTGCTGGAGCGCTCCCGCTTGGTCATTGGTGTGAACCATCGCCACATTGCCGCCTGGCCACTGCAAGCCGTCGCGGGTGAGAAAGCGCAGGCCCTCGGTGTTGAAATCAAAGCCGTTGGCGCGTTGTGCACCCCCGATACGCCCGGCTACCGACTCGAACGCCAGGGGCTCCAGCTTGGCGCCCAGACGGGCATCCACATCCCGCATCGCCAGGTCGGCCGTCCCGCCCGTGAGTTGCCCCTTGCTGACATTCGCCCAGGCCCGCAGCGCTCCGTTGCCGCGTATCAGGTCCACACCCAGCGTGTCCGCGCTGACGTACTGCATGACGCGCGATACATCGACGCGGCCAAAGTCGGCGTATATCTGCCCGGTCCACGCGGAAAAATCACCCGCGTTGCCCGACAGCAGCGACTGCCTGAAAATGCCCCTGAGCGTGAAGCGATCGCCCCATTCGGCCGGCGGCGTGGCGTCCAGACGCAAGAGGTGACGGTGCCGGGCATTTCGCATCACCCCCTCCACCTGGCTCAAGGCCAGTGGCGGCGCTTGCAGCAACTCGTCGGTCCAGCGCACGGTGCCGCCACGGATGACGAACTCGGTTTGCGAGAAAAACCAGTCGGCCGAGGCACTGTGGCTGGCGTCCTGACCCTGCAAGACATCGAGTCCGCCGACGTAGATTTTTCCGTCGACGGTGCGGCGGATGTCCAGATCAGGCTTGTCGATATACAGCTGCTCAAAGCCCAGCCCCCATAGCGAGGACGGCGACAGGGCGCCCAGAACGCGCGGCAGGCGCAGGGCTTCGCGTCCCTGTGCATCAAGCAGCGTCACATCGTGCAACTCAAACGAGGGAATCATTCCCTGCGACTGCGCAGTGATCCGGCCAATGCGAACCGGCAGCCCTAGCGCCTTGCTGGCTTCTATCTCAAGGCGCGGACGGAATTCCTCGATTCGCGGCACAATCCAGCCATGCAGCACCCACCAGCTCAGACCAAAGAGTAGCCAGGCCGTCGCGACCAGCCACAGCAAGAGACGCATGACAAAAGCGATCCCTCGCAGGCGCAGTGACGGCAAGGCGGGCGGGATGGGGGGGATGGCTATCGTTGGCTCCATTGACATGAGAATTATGACCGCCAGCCGTGCTGTGCGCTCGGGGGTAAAACCATGAAGTTTGTGAAGTAATGTGATGACAGCCCCCTCAAGCGTCGCCTCAGACATCCCCTCCGCCGCTCATCCGACCGGGTCGGCCTATTCCCGGTGTGTTCAGCGCATTCGCCGCCGCTACGCCGAGCAGCTGCCGCTGCTGGCTGCTGGCGCGCCGCTGCGTGCCAGCATGCGGATCACCCTGGATGCGCTGCTGGCAAGCGGCCTGGAAACCGGCGCGGCGCTTCGGGTGCTTCGCCAGCTGGTGATGGAGCGGCTGGTGGTGCTCGATTGCGACGGCGACTGCGAGAGCCAGGCACCGCTGGCTGTGGTGACCCGGGCCATGACGGAGCTGGCAGAACTGGCACTTGATGTCGCCATGCGGGACTCCCGCGAAAAGCTCGATGCCTTGCACGGTGCGCCACAAGCCCCCGATGGCGAGCGCGCCCAGATGTGGGTGGTCGGAATGGGCAAGCTGGGAGCGCGTGAACTCAATGTCTCCAGCGACATCGACCTGATTTACGTCTATGACCACGACGGCGAAACCACGGGCCGCAGCGACGGCCGCGGCCAGATCTCGAACCACGAATACTTTGCGCACCAGGTCAAGGCCGTTTTCAGCCTGATTGGCGACGCCACCGAGCACGGCTTTGTGTTTCGCGTTGATCTGGCGCTGCGGCCGCATGGCGGCTCCGGGCCCGCCGCCATTTCACTCAGCGCACTGGAGGACTATTTCCAGGCCCAGGGGCGCGAATGGGAACGCTTTGCCTGGCTCAAAAGCCGGATAGTGGCGCCGCGGGAATGCATCCGCAGCGGCTTGCCACAGGCCTTGCGCAGCTCCGTGCTGCCTTTCGTCTTCAGGCGCTACCTGGACTACAGCGTATTTGATGCGCTGCGCATCCTGCACCGGCAGATTCGCGAACATGCGGCCAAACGCTGCGCCGGCCATCCCGAACGCGCCAACGACGTGAAGATGTCGCGTGGCGGCATACGCGAAATTGAATTCACCGTGCAGCTGCTTCAGGTGGTGCGTGGCGGGCAGTTTCCCGAACTGCGCACCCGCCCCACCGTCGATGCGCTGCAGCGCGTTGCCAGCGCCGGACTGATGCCCCAGGACACCGCCGATGCGCTGGCGCGGGCCTACGATTTCCTGCGCCGTGTGGAGCATCGCATTCAGTACCTGGACGACCAGCAGACCCATGTCCTGCCGACCCGCGACGACGACCTGGGTTGGATTGCCGCGACCTTGGGCTACCACAGCTGCTGCGAGTTTCTCAGCGAACTCGACGCCCACCGCGAGCTGGTCGCTGGCGAGTTTGACAGATTGCTCGGCGGCAAAGCCGAGTGCAAGAGCTGCAACAACGGAGCCGGTGCGCCAGCGCAGCAGCTTGACGA